>NZ_CP151792.1:305383-610766 GCF_038446525.1 Methanolobus sp. ZRKC5 | reverse complement strand
TAAATTCAACTTCAGCACCGTTATTAACTCTTATTATTGATGAGGTCGTGGTTTCCATGACTTTTTCTTTTTGGTCTGGAGCAGTTTGTTCAGAGCTTTCGGAGTTACTATTCGATGGAATTGGTGAGGGAGGTGAATTCACTGTAATTGTTGTCGATGTGCTGTTAGATAATCCCCTTGCACTAACAGTAAGTGTTGCAGTATATATTCCGGAATTGGTGTATTCATGTGTGGTACTAACTGCTGATTCATCCGTTGTATTACACCATTGTCCATCACCAAATGACAGGTTCCACATAGTTGGGCCATCTGTAGATTGATCTGTGAATGCAACATTTAGCGGTGCAATTCCTGATGTTGTATTTGTTGTGTAATCAGCTTCAGGTAAGATTGGTACCATTGAAAATTCTATTGCAGGATTGGATCCATTAATAGTGACCATCTGATATGCAGGTGTTTCATAGAAATCTTTTACCACAGTTATGTTGTATGTTCCGACTTCAAGTACCAGAGTTGTGTTGGTCTGGATGGCCTGTTTAGCTTCATCTACATATATTATAGCATCTGGTATGGAAGAATTGACTGAAAGAAAACCTGGCTTCAAAACAGTGGCATATTTGAGTGTCATCTCGGTACTGTCGTAATAACTAATGGCTACTTCATCTGTCGAATTAAAAGCAAGGGATGTGTATCGTCCGACATCACCAATGCTATCAACTGTTTCAGTCTTCCATCTGTTGCCATTGTAATAGGTATACTTAAGATCTCTGTTAGTGACATCGTAATAGCTTATTGCTGGTTTATCTTGCAAATCAAATGCAAGAGATGTGTATTGTCCAACGTATCCGCTGTTGTCTATTGTTTCTACATTTCATTGGCTGCCATCGTAATAAGCAAATTTGAGATGGTTGTTAACACCAGCATCAAGATAGCTTATTGCTGGTTTATTTTCAGAATCAAATCCAAGGGATGTATATTGTCCAACGTAGCCATTGCTGTCAATTGTATTCACATTCCATGTGTTGTTATCATAATAAGCATATTTGAGGCTATAGTTCGTGTTGTCCTCATAACTTATTGCTGGCTTATCTGTCAGGTCAAATGCCAGCGAAGTGTATAGTCCAACATCACCACCATTGTCTATTATATCAATCTGCCATCCATTATCATCGTAATGGGCATATTTGAGAGTCCCGTTTGTGTCATCATGGTAACTTATTGCTGGATTATTTGAGCAGTCAAATGCAAGAGATGTGTATCTTCCAACATTGTCTACGCTATCAACAATCTGCATTTTCCATTGGTTGCCATCGTAATAAGCATATTTGAGGTCTCCATTATTGTTATCGTAATAACTTATTGCTGGTTTATCTGCCAGGTCAAATGCAAGGGAAGTGTAGTATCCAACAGATTCATTGTTATCAATTGTTTCAATGATCCATTGGTTGCTGTCATAAAAAGCATATTGAAGATTTCCATTTGTGCTATCGTAATAACTTATTGCTGGTCTGTCTGCTGAATCAAATGCAAGGGAAGTGTAGTATCCAACAATGCTATTGTTGTCAACTGTTTCCACATGCCAGGATGATGCAGTGGCAGATGTTGATAGTAAAATTAATGACAAGAATATAATGGCTGGAACTCGATATTTTTCCAACATGATGCATTTTAAGGATGACATTCAAGTTGAATATTATATTTACATATATAAATAATGTCTTCATTATTTATTTAAAAATACTCACATAGTCTATTTTTTTCTAAACATTGCACATTTAGACTGGAAACTATTGAATAAAGCAGATGCATAGTAAGTTATATTTTTTTACTTGATTGTAACTAATTTATTTAAATTATCACTGCATATGTGGAACTATGGAGTAAATTTATTTTTAAATTGACAAGAAATATTAAAAACAGAAAAGCATCGGAGGAAAGATAATAGTTATTATGGCAGAACCTTAGATCATGCCATGATAATTGAAGAGTGAATAATATGCTATCATTGTTACTGCAAGTGAGGTCAGTATCGTGGCAAACTTAGTGAGGTCTATGTTGTTGTTGTAGTAGTTTTCTGTCATGGTTTATCATGATATACAAGTTATCCATTGGATATAAACGTTTCTGTTATATATAATGATTAATCATCTCAATATGTAATCTCTGATTAAACTATGGTAGAACACTAAAGTATGCCCGGTTATTAAAAATCGTTTTTTCAGTAGTGAATCAAAAACAAGTTTCAGGGATAAGGTCTAAACAACAAATTAAAATGATTAAAAAAGCAATAAAAAAGAAAGGTGAAAAGAGGTTAAACCCTCTTTTACATCATTCAGCTCATGTCGTAATTGTGGATGTTGTGCTCTGGAGCTACATCCATCATGGCCTGCTCTCTTGCGCGGAGCATGTCATCAACACGCAGAACCAATACTGCTGATTCTGATGCTGATTTGATGGCCTGTGTCTTTACTCTGAGTGGGTCTACGATACCTCTTTCAAGCATATCTACAACATCACCGGTCTCAATGTCAAGACCTGCATTTTTCATAGTTCCATGTTTTGCACGCAGGTTTATAAGTGTGTCAATAACATCAAAACCACAGTTTTCTGCAATAGTTCTTGGGAGTTCTTCAATAGCTTCTGCAAATGCCACTATTGCAAGCTGTTCACGTCCTTCGACAGATGCTGCATAGGTTTTTAATGCCTGTGCCACCTCTATCTCAGATGCGCCACCACCAGGTACTATCTTTCCATCTTCATACACTGCCGCTACTACGTGCAATGCATCATCGAAAACACGTTCAATATTGTCCGTGACATGCTCTGAGCCACCCTTTACGAGAATGGTCATGGTTCTTGCCTCTTTGAATCCCTTTATGTAGGTCTTCTCTTCATGCTCATCTTCCTGCTCAATAAGTCCAGCATATCCAAGGTCATCAGCTGTCATCTCGTTGACATTTCTTACAAGGGTTGCACCGGTTGAATATGAAAGAACGGTCATATCCTCATCCCTTAAACGCCTTGTAGCATACATATTTGCTTCTTTGAAGAAATGAAGTGCATAATCATCTATCTTCTTAGAACAGAATACTGCATTTGCTCCAGTATCAATTATCTTCTGAATCTGTTCCATGAAGTTTGCTTTTTCCTGCTCCTTGAAATCAGCTAACTGCTCAGCACTATCAACCAGAAGCTTGGATTTTGTACTTGTCTGGGCAAATGTGAGATCAGTATCAATAAGGAGTATCTTAGCATTTTCTATGCGGCGTGGCATTTCGGTATGCAGTGCCTCTTTTCTAATTGCTATGCCGTTAATGAGTTCAGTATCGTGGATTGTGCCACCTACTTCCTTTACCATTACAATGTCCTCATCAACATTGACCTTGCCTTCATATTCGATAGCATAGATAGCATCCACGCATATCTTTGCAAGTTGTTCCCCTGCCATCTCTGAAGCTTTCCCTGTGATGGAGGTGTTTGCTATTTTCTCAAGCATTTCGCTGTCTGTCTTATCTACTGTGATGGCATAATCATTGAGAATACTTAGAGCCTTCTCGGTTGCCATCGTGTAACCTTTAACAAGAACTATTGGATGAACGCCTGTCTCTATGAGCTTCTGTGCCTTATCAAGTAGGGCACCTGCCATGACCACTGCGCTGGTTGTTCCGTCACCAGCAATCTTTTCCTGGGTTTTGGCGATCTCCACGATCATTTTTGCAGTAGGGTGTTCGATATCCATTTCATCAAGGATGGTTGCACCATCGTTTGTGAGGGTTATGTCACCCATAATGTTAACCATCATCTTGTCCATACCTTTAGGACCAAGGGTGGTTTTCACAATACTTGCAACTGCTTTTGCAGAAGCGATGTTCATTGACAATGCATCTTTTCCTGTAGTGCGCTGTTTACTTGGATCAACAATGATTATAGGCTGATTGCCATATCCTGCCATGACTTAGGACCTCCAATAATATATGAATTTAATTTATCAGTATAATGTATGAGTGAAACTAACTGTATGTAGTTCTATAAAAACATTGCGAGTCTTGCCTTTGTTTGCTATCATTCTATTATCGTTCTTAAAGCATTTAACCCATAAAGGCATATTTGCGGACTATGCTTACTTTCATAGGACTTGGCCTTTTTGATAAGAATGATATCTCCCTGAAAGGACTCGAAGCTATAAAAAATGCTGATATGGTATTTGCAGAATTCTATACCTCCCGTTTGATGGGTAGTACTATAGAAGAACTTGAAACGCTCTATTGCAAACCAATCCATGTGCTTTCCAGGGAAGATGTGGAGATATCTCCTAACTGGCTTGCTGAGGCGCAGGAAAAGAATGTCGTCTTCCTTACAGGCGGGGATACCATGGTCTCTACGACCCATGTTGACCTGCGCCTTCGTGCAAAGGATATGGACATTAATACACGACTCATACATGGCTCATCTATTGCTTCAGCTATCTGTGGTCTTTCCGGTCTGCAGAATTATCGATTCGGAAAAGCATCCACCGTACCTCACCCATATACCAGTATCCGTGGAAATACTATAATTTCCGAAACACCGTACGATACTATTAAGCTTAACAAGGAACACGATATGCACACCCTGATCTTTCTGGATATAGACAAGGACAAGGGTTATATGACGGTTAATCAGGCATTAGGACTTCTCCTTGAGATCGAGAAGAGGCGGGGAGAAGGGGTTATGGAAAATGCCATTGCTGTTGGTATTGCCAGGGCAGGTTCTGATGAACCTATTGTCAAGGCCGGATATGTGCGTCATCTTCAGGAGGAAGACTTTGGTGAACCATTGCACATACTTGTTGTCCCTGCATCACTTCATTTTATAGAAGCTGAAGCATTTGTCAAGCTCTTAGGTGCACCACAGGAAATATTGGATGAACTTGATGACTGAGGGAAGATATAATAATACATAATAAACATAAAAGAAAAGACCATGAAATTGAGGGATGAAAAATGGTAAGAGGTTCAGTAGGCATAATTTTTGGAGAAACCGGAACCTTTGAGTTCAAAGTAATGGTTTTTGATAGCTCAAAAGTGTACAGGGGCGCATATGTTAAAGTCTGGCATGATGCTTCTTCAGATGAGAAAGATCACACATGGGTTCTTGGTCAGGTAATGGCAATCAAGAGATACAGTGATTCATTTTCTATTGAAGAGGCAATGAAAGGACAACGTGCGGACAAAAGTGATGACAAGATAGTCGCTGAGGTCATGATAATTGGTTCAAGGGATGAGACTGGAATGCTCAGGTCACCTGTAATACCATTCAGTCCGGGAAGTCCTATATTTTCAGCTGATGAAGGGCTAACAAGGTCTGTGCTTGGACTTACAGGCAATGAAATGAATATCGGTCTGCTTGAAGGAACGAATATCAAAGTGCAACTTAGTGTCAACAGCCTTGTACAGAAACACTGCAGTATACTGGCAAAGACCGGCAGCGGTAAATCCTATACAGCTTCAGTTCTGCTTGAAGAGTTGCTTGATCAGAATATTCCGCTCCTTATTATAGACCCGCACAGTGAGTACTCTTCCTTAAAAGTTCCCGGAGAGGCTGCAAAAGAGGATTTTTCACGCTTTGGCGTAGCTCCTAAAGGGTATGGATCCAAGATCAAGGTATACACACCCGCAAGCAAATCCTTAAATCCGGATGTAGATGATCTTTTCAGGTTGAATGGGATGAATCTCACGGTCAAAGACCTAACCTCTATCTTCCCTGATAATTTTTCAACCACACACACTGGAATATTGTATGAAGCAATACAAAAAATACGTTCCGAAATGGAAACTTACACTATTGAAGATATAATATTTGAAGTTGGTAACGATAAGAGCAAAGCCAAGTGGAATGTGATAAGTGTTCTTGAACAGATAAGAGACACAGGCATACTCTCTCCTAATCCGACGTCTATTGAGGAATTGTTCCAGAAGGGAAAAGCATCCGTCATTGATTTCAAGGGAGTTACACCTGAATTGCAAAGCATGATAGTTGCAAGTTTGTGTACCAGTCTTTTTGAGGCACGCAAGCTGAATCGGATTCCACCGGGAATGCTTGTTGTAGAAGAAGCTCATAACTATGCCCCTGAAAAAGGATTTAGTAAGACCACAAGTACTGATATTCTCAGGACAATAGCGTCCGAAGGACGAAAATTCGGTCTTGGTATGATGGTAATTTCCCAGAGGCCTGCGAGGATAGATAAGAACGTACTTTCACAGTGCGGTACTCAGGTCATCATGAAAGTCACAAACCCCAATGACCTCAAGGCTATAAGCAAGGGTCTTGAAGGAGTTACTTCCTATGTAGAGGAAGAGCTCATGCGTCTGCCGCCGGGGGTTGCCATGCTGGTTAGTAATGAGATAGAAAGACCTGTGCTTGTGGACATCAGGATCAGAAAGTCAAAGCATGGTGGTGAGTCCGTAAACGTGCTAAAGGCGGCAAGAACGGTGACTCCTCCTCCACCAGCAGAAATGCTTGCTGAGAAACACGAGGCATCACGACCGGCTCCTGTTCGTAGACCGATGCCAGAGCTTCAAACTTCGGCGAGTGTACCTGAACCGGAGATTATGATGGATGTGCCGGTTGTAGATGTGCCAATTATAGATCTACCAGTTGTAAATATGCCTGAGCCGACTTCTAATATCGCTCCACCTCCAAAGAGGCAACCTTCCAGGAAACCTACGGTCGAGAATGAAAGTGAAGGCGGAGGCAAATTATTCAAGAAGTTGTTTGGGGCGAACAGATAATTAACTATGAGCACTGTTGAGGCAAGTATAACATGGCTGCTGACCTGAATGAAAAAGTTAAGAGATATGAAAGACTATTAAGGGAAGCACTTGAAAAGGCGAAATTTGCCCCAATACCTCAATCTCATATGTATAAAGCTGCCAGTGACTATCATAATATGGCAAGCTCATACTATAATGACGGTCTTCACTTTGTTAAGTGTGATGATCCTGTCAATGCGCTTGTCTGCTTTAGTTATGGGCATGCATGGCTTGATGCGGGAGCAAGACTTGGTCTTTTCGATGTTGATGACGACGTGTTATTTACTATATGAATATAGATTTATTTGAAGAAGAAATGAAGTATAAACTGGAGATATCTAATGTCAAATTATCATGTTACACTTGAAGCTGCCTGGTTGGTAAGAGATGTAAAATCATCAGATGACGCAATAGGCGTTGCAATTTCTGAGGCAGGGAAACGCCTCAATCCTCAACTTGACTACGTTGAGGTGGATGTAGGAACAACATTCTGTCCTGCATGTGAAGAACCCTTTAGCAGTGTATTTTTAGCTGCAAATACTGCTATTGTAGGTCTCGTTCTTGAAATGAAAGTGTTTGATGCAGAAAGCCCCGAACATGCCGCAAGAATTGCAAAATCAGTAATTGGAAAAGCATTAAGGGATGTTCCTCTTGATGTAGTGGATGTCGGTGAATTCGAATAAGGGACGTATCAGACATGGATAGAACGATCACCGTTGTAGGACATGCTGCCATAGACCTGCTCTTTGATGTTGAGAATATCGCAGTTCACAATGAATCACACCCCATAATCAATTATAATCAGTATTATGGAGGTGGAGCTGCTAATATTGCCATTGCAATTGCCATACTTGGTGGCGATGCACAGTTGATCTCAGCAGTTGGCGGAGATTTTGCATCATCAGGCTATGAGGCTGAACTTGAAAAGCACGGTGTTGATCTATCCTTACTATATAGGTTCCCTGAAGAGAAGAGCACCCGGGCTTTTGTATTTACTGACCGGGACCATCAGCAAAGTACATATTTCCACTGGGGAGCATCTGTAAAGCTCAAAGAATTAGACCCGCATAAAGTTGATTTTGTACATCTTGCAACATCTGATTCCGCATATAATGCAAAGATAGCTAAAAAAGCTGGTTTTGTCTCTTTTGATCCAGGGCAGGATCTCGTGACGTATTCAAAAGAAAACCTTGAAAGTATACTTGAAAATACTAACATCCTTTTTACAAACAGGCATGAAATAGAGCGTGTTTGTGATATGACTGGTAAGTCATTTGAGGATATTCTCAGTATGATCGAGACTGTTGTTGTCACCTATGATGCCAGTGGCAGTAAGATATACAACAGTGGCAAGGAAATCACGATTCCTGTGGTTACTGTAAAAGCTCTTGACCCCACCGGTGCAGGTGATGCTTACAGAGCAGGATTCCTTCTTGCATACACACGTGGCTACTCGCTGGAATCTTGTGGTAAGATAGGATCAACGGTTGCTTCTTTTGCTGTTCAGAACATTGGTTGTCAGACTGACCTTCCTACGTGGGATGTCATGAAGGCAAGATATGAGCAGAATTTTGGTAAGTTTCCTGAAAGTATATAAGCTATTTTTATGATGCAGCTAGTATTGTATCAAGAAATTTAAGTGTTTGTAGTCATGCCATTAAACAAAATTTTAATGGGAATTCAGATTTCCGATCTGGCATGAACACAATCACCCCTTTTTGTTTTTTGTGGTAAGCAACACTCAGGGGATTTATCCTTTTTAAATTATTATGTTCGAATAAAATGAAAAGTAGTTTTTCTACAAAAGCGAAATATCCTGCGTATTAATAAAAGCACGGGTAACTCATTTTGTGGAGTTGAGTACCCGCTTAATATTTATTTCAGAATCAATTGAGAATAAGATTTTCTACAATGCCACAGATATTTAGTTCATAATTTTTATTGCAATACGAGCAGCATCCGCTGCGTTCTTTGCTGTTGCATCAGCTCCAATCTCTTTGATCCAGTTTTCAGAAACCGGTGCTCCACCAAACATGATCTTCACCGAATCCCGCAGTCCTTCTTCTTCAATTGCTTCCATGGTATCTTTCTGACCCTGCATTGATGTTGTCATGAGTGCAGAGCCCACAAGAAGTATCTTACCATCATTGAGCTTGTTGATCTCATCAATGATGGTTTCGTTTGGAACGTCCACACCAAGATCGACTATATTGAAACCGTTTACACTCAGCATTATTGAGACCAGGCGATGGCCAATCTCATGGATGTCTCCTTGCTGTACAAAAGTGATAGCAGTTCCAACACTTTCAGTCGTCTTGTCTTTTTCAAGTTCAGGGGTGAGTATTTCCATTGCACCGTCCATGGCTTTTGCAGAGATCATGATGTGGGGGAGGTAGAGTTCTCCTAATTCATACTTATCACCGACGATCTTCATGCCTGCTGCAAGACCCTCATTTATGGCAGTAAAAGCACTGATGCCTGCTTCAAGGGCTTCTTTTGCAGCTGCCACGCAGCCTTTTATGTCCTGAATTACAATTGTATCCCGGAGTTTGTTTAAGATTTCCTGGTTTGACATATTTGACCTCCAATAGTAGTTTAATCCAAAAATAAAAATTGGATTTTACTGATCATTTAGTCATATCTCCCATATTTTTCTGCAGCATCCAACATGGCCATTAATTTAATAGGTGCTGCGTTGGGAGGGAATTCACAACCTGCAGCCAGAATATAGCCTGAAGGGGAATTCATTCCTTCAACTATGTTCTGTCTGCATATTTCCAGTAAATCCTTGTATGATTCAGTAATGAAGAGTGATGGATCGATGTTACCACATACGACGTCATGGTCGCCGAATGCTTCTACCTGGGTCTTTACGGGTGTTTCCGGACCAAAGAGCCAAATATATTTTCCAAACCATCCCATCTCGTTCCTTAATTTAACATAGTAGGGGATGTTTTTGTTTTGGTCAGAACATGGATGCATAAGTACAGAATTCACTCCTAGTTCTTTCAAATGAGTGTGGATTCTTTTCATGTAAGGATATGCGAATTCAGCAAACATATCAGCCGATATCATTGTATTGGATTCAGAAGGCCCACCATCGAAGGGAAGCAGATTTTCTGCACCATATTTGTCTGCAAAGTAATCTATAGCATTAATGAGCATATCACATACTTTATCGAGTAGTAAGTGTACAGTCTTAGGTTCCATGATGATCCAACTAACAAATTCGGATGTATCTGCGATAACTGAAGCTGCAGTAAAGGTACTGCCTACCTGTATAGAAACAGGCATACCAAGTTCAGCGCATCTGGAAGCTAATTTATCAGCTTGCTTATATGCACCAGGTAATTCCTTATTAAAATCCGGTACTTCAAGTTTTTCGATGTCCTCAAGATTATTAACGGGATGCTTCTTGACAAATGGAGCTCCCTGACCTTTTCCATAAGGATACTCTATTTCGCCACCAAATTCCAGAGCTCCCATTGATGCGTACCCATACATCGGAGTCTGTTCATAACCATGCAAGCGCATTGAAGCGAACTGAGCTTCAAAACATTTATCCCCATCCGCATAGAAATCACCAAGAGATATGCCCGTGATCTGTGCAGAATATCCCAGAACAAAAGGAACTACTGGTACACGGTCGGGTTTTTGTCCGGTCATCACCGCCATCATTCGTTCAGGTGGTGTCATTCTCTGTGTCATCAATGTTCTCCTCCATCTTGTTCGATTTAATTGATCTGTCATTGTTTGTCTTGTTGTTGCGATGTTCGTTTCTAGGACAAAACCATTTTTTTGATTTTACAGGAGTTAATTATTAGGTATGCTTTTTAGCTCCCTTTGTGTCCACATAAAAACGTCTTCAAAATCTATTATATAAAATCTTCGTAGCATTTTTATACCGAACGCTTTAAATATCACTATTTTGCAAATGCTCGATAAACCAAATATAAAAAAATAGATTAGTTCTATTGTATTTATTTATAAGTAGTCTAAACAACATGCACAGCCTTTATAAAAATCTTGGAATAACAAACAGCGATAATAAACTATTTATATGTGTTTTTTTTAGAAAAATAGTAAACAGTGTTATAGAAATAAATGGAATTGAAAACTATTACATCTATTAAAAACATAAATTTTTTGCCTGTCAAAAATAGATATATAATTTCTGGTCGAAAAACTCTTAAATTAGCACAAAATGCTGGTTTTGAGCAAAAAATAGCTGAATCAATTATTTCACTATGGGCAACATTGGGTGTAATTCCTTTTTAAAAATTTGCATTTCTATATTCATATAGCAAATGCAGTGTATATTTAATATAGGAACTGTCATATATTTCTTATATATAATGTAGGTGGTAAAAATGGATTCCAGTGGGTTTGAAACGTATATCACAGGACATAAGTATTTTGAAAACGATTTACTCCTTTCAAAATATTCAATTGAGAATTGTATAGATTCCATTTCATGGATAGCCCCAGATGCCAGTTTTTTATACGTCAATAAAGCATTTTGTAGAGAATTAAGTTATTCTATGGAAGAACTGTTTTCAATGAAAGTCTTTGATATAGATCCGTATTTTTCGGAGGATATGTGGGAAGGGCATTGGAACAAAATGAAAAAATCACAGATTGGGACAGTAGAAACTGTTCATGTTTCAAAAACAGGTCAAATGATCCCTGTAGAGATTACTTATAATCATTTACAGTTTGATGGCATGGAGTATGTTTTTACTTTTAGTCGTAACATTACCAAGCGTAAAGAAGCAGAAAAAAATTTACGTCTCACACAATATTCAATAAATCACAGTATGGAGCCAGCTTTCTGGATAGCTCCAGATGCTAGTTTCATGTTTGTCAATGAGGCTGTATGTAAGAATTATGGTAACTATTCAGCCTGATAAAAACACTATCAATAGCAATCTTGACAAAAAGTTGAGACCTACATTTTATTAGGATCATTAATTTTGATTGTTGCCATTGATTGCTTTTTTGATTCTTAGGTTGTTAGTGAGCAAACATCTCCGTTTTGATTAAATCAGTATCAATAGGCTAATTGTGGTAGGCTGAATAGTTACGAATTATGATTATTCTCTGGAAGAACTGCTTTCAATGAAGGTCTTTGATATCAGCCATGATTTTCCAGAGAACAAGTGGAATGAACTGTGGAATAAGGTAAAAAAACATGGTTCATTCCAAATGGAATCAATACATTACACAAAACATGGAAGAAGTTTTCCTGTAGAAATTTCACTAAGTTATCTGGAATTTGAAGATATTCAATATCTTTTTGCTTTTGTCCGCGATATTACTGAACGCAAGAATTCTGAAGAAGCTCTCAAAAAATATACAAATGAACTGAGGCATTCAAATGAAATGCAGCAAGCACTTGGCAATATTGTGAACAGTAGCCCTCTGGTTGTTTTTTTATGGAAAGTGGAGCACAATTGGCCAGTGGAATTCGTATCTGAAAACATCAGGCAATTTGGTTATTCATCAGATGAATTCATATCAGGCACACTTCTTTATGGAGATATAATCCATCCCGATGATTTAATAAAAGTTCAAACCAGATCCACTAAGTTTATAGAATCAACGCAATCAACTTTCAACCATGAATACAGAATTCTTACAAAATCTGGCGAAGTACGCTGGGTTAATGAAAGAACCTTTATTCAACGTGATGAGGATGAGATCTATTTCATTCAAGGTATCATTGTTGACATCACCAGTAGTAAGCAATCAAATAAATTTTTGCAATTTCAATGCGAACTTGGAAATGTTCTTGCTTTAACTGACAATCTGCAGGAGACCTATGGGCAGTTGCTGGAACTGACTCTCCAGATAGATCCATTCGATTCTGGTTGTCTGTATGTTGTTGATACCTTTACAGGCAATCTGGATATTGTAGCATATAAGGGATTATCTTCTGAATATGTAGCGAAAGTATCACATTACGATTCAAACTCTTTATTAACAAAACTGGTCATGATGGGAAAACCCATCTACAAAAACCATTCAGAAATATGTGTTATGACTGCTACAGAATCACCCAATGAAAAATTAAATATTACAGCACTTGTCCCGGTGAAATGCGGAGACGACGTTATTGCCATGCTTAAACTCATGTCTCACAGCCAAAATGAGATTTCAAACGATTCCCATAACTCTCTTGAAAATATTGCTTCTCAAATAGGGGGGTTCATTAATCGTGCGATTTACGAAATAGAACTCAAAAATGATAATAATGATCTCCAGGGTATTTTTGAAGCATTAGATGATTTCTTAATTATAGTCGATCTAGAAGGATGCATTATCAAGTACAACTTAGCAGTTTCAACAAGATTAGGATATTCGACAGAAGAGCTTTTGGGTATTAACATAATTTCAATTATACCTCATAAACGGTACTTGGCAGCTGCAAAAACATTTTTTGATATAATAGAAGAAAAAGTTTCTTATTTTACCTTTCCACTAATGGCTAAAGATAAATCACTTATTCTAGTAGTTCTAAGGTTCACTAAAGGTAAATGGAAAGGTCAGGATGTGATGATAGGACTCTCTCACGATGTAACAAACGAAAATCTGACCAATAAAATAAGTCAACATTCAGATTTATAGAAGTAGACAATAAACCGGTTCTGTAGAAAACCGATTTCCAATTTCTATTTAATATGATGCTTGAAATGGCTGGGTTAAGGGGTAATTTGTAACATACGCAGGGCTAGTGTCTGATTACCGATGTTGCCCTCAACCAGTATGATTTTTAGACAGTATTTCACTTTTGAAGCAAATAATCTTTGTCCGATGTATCTACCTGCCTTGCATGGGCTGTTTTTCCAGCCGTGCGGTGAACCAGAACTCAGAACCCTTACCAACCTCGCTGTTCACGCCTATCTCTCCATCCATCAGGTTAACCAGTTGTTTGGAAATAGCCAGCCCCAAGCCGGTGCCCCCGAATTTGCGGGTGTTTGAGGTGTCTGCCTGGGTGAATTTATCAAATACCATACGGGTCTTTTCCACGGGAATACCGATGCCGGTGTCACATACTGAAAAGCGAAGCAAGACTGCATCATCGTATTGGGATTCTACTGATACGTTGATTGTCACCTCGCCCTTGGAGGTGAATTTAATGGCATTTTCAGTCAGGTTGGTCAGAATCTGGAGAAGACGACCCTGGTCCCCACGCAACAGCGAGGGGACATCCGTTCCAATGTTGCAGGATAGTCTCAGGCCCTTTGAATTCGCATGTAAGGACATAGTATTGAAATGATCTCCGAATAGTTTCTGGATACTAAAATCAAACGTCTCCAGTTCTAGTTTGCCTGCCTCTATCTTCGAGAAGTCAAGTATGTCGTTGATAATTCTCAATAGTGATGTTCCAGCTTTCTGAATCAACTTTGTATAATGTCGTTGCTTCTCATCCTGTTCTTTTTCAAGCAGCAGCCCTGTAAAGCCGATAATCCCGTTCATTGGGGTTCGAAGCTCATGACTCATGATAGCAAGGAATTCTGACTTGGCTCTGTTAGCAGATTCGGCGGCTTCTTTTGCTTTTAAAAGCTCAGCTTCTGTTCGTTTGTGTTCGTTAATCTCCTGCAGCAGCTCTTCGTTGCTTTTCCTAAGATCTGCTGTGCGGCTGGCTACAAGTTCTTCCAGATGAACTTTGTGCTTTTTCAGCGCCTCCTCAGCCCGCATGCGCTCAGTGATGTCACGCATCATGATCAGGCTTCCAAGCTGCTTTCCTCTGGAATTAATAATTGGAGTATTTGTCCTGTAATATATTTTTTCTTTAATGCTAATGTATATCTTATCATCAGTTTTGGAGAATATCTCGTTATAATGAACAGGATCCCTAGAATCGAAATCATTACTAGACTTTGGTTTTGTTCCTAGTTCCAGCAGTTTGCGGGCCGGCTTGTTAGCATTGATCATCTTTGCAGTTGAGTCAAGAACGAATATCCCATCAGGGATATGATTGAACATAACATCAAAAGCAAAAGGTGTTATATCAAAAAGTTTTGTTGTGACAATACCTATTGAAAATATGATGATGGTGCATACAAGTGCCAGAGGTGTAAGATCAATAAATCCGAGAGGACGTAAACCTATCAAGTAGAGAACGTTTGCAACAATGGGAAATATCCATCCCGCCAAAAATATAACAATTGGCAAGCGGTCTGATCCTAGCACTTTAAAGAACATGCTAGTCAACATAAAAAAGCCCAATGTCAGAGCAAAGTACGAATAAACGGAATGTAGCCACCAAAAGAGACCGAACTGTGATTGAATGAATGCGAAACCATTAGAGGACAAAAGTTCGACAGATGTTAAAAAAAGATGGTGCACATTATTTGTAGCGAGCATTGTCACAGACAAAACCGGGACTATGAACAAGAGCTTTATGTTGAGTGGTGTTAGCCAATTGTCATTGCCTGAATACCGTGCTGCAAAAATAAGCCAGAAAACAGGAATTGTAGTAATGCCAGTATAATATATTACTGTAAGTATCTTTATTTGTGTAAGGCTTACGGATATCAGTTCCAGTCCATAGCTAAAAGACCAAACAGCAACAGACACCATTAGAAATGACATGGGGAGGAACGCTTCGTTATACCTGCGTTTCCATGCATGGAAAGAAAGGAAGATAGCTAAGAGCGATGATACTACCATCGATAAGCTAACCATGTGTAGTTGCGTAAGGTCCATTTTTCCTCTAAGTATAATTCCTTTATGTGAGTTGTTGGTGAATGAAATTTAACACATAATTTGAGATGGTTATTATATATTCTTTTATTTATAATATACTGTAGTATTAATATGATATAAAATATTTTCTCAGGAAACTTCCCTATGAGCCTATATACCTGAAATAAACTGATCATGGGATTATTATGTCCCTTCTTTTTTCATATCTGATTGCATTTTAGAACTAACTACTCTGAACCACTATTATATAAGTAAAATAACAAAGGGTTTTTATATAGATATATCTATATAATAATCGATGATAGGTCCGGAATCTGAAGTCAAAGGTGCAGAAGAAACCAGCCCTGGTATGGTATCCGGGTCAAATACAGGAAACCCTGCAAAACTTTCTCAATTATTAGACCGCATCAAGTCCGGACTTCACCAGTTAAGGCATCCCCGAAATAAATTCCCTGATTATGATCCTGAATTACATGGTTTACTTGTAGATTTTGAAATTCCCGATGGGTTCAAAGAAGTTGAGCGATATTGGGTAAATGAGCCATATTCTTTTATTTCGATCCTTGTGAAAGGGAATGTATATCTTTACTATGTTGCTGAGCCAATGCTTACGTTATACGAAAAAGATATTCTTGAAAGAGTTTATGATGACCTGCAGGATATTCTGAGTATTGGTGGGGTAAATTCTTCGAGGGATAAAGAAACAGTACTGATGGAACAAGCATCCTTACTTTTTAATCGCTATCATGCAAATATTAAAATAGCTTCTACTTATCGTATTCTCTATTACCTGAAGCGTAATTTTCTGGGTCATGACCGCATAAATTCACTAATGCTTGACCCTAATATAGAAGATATTTCCTGCGATGGTATAAACATACCCATTTTCATGTACCACAACAAGTATCGTAACATTAAAACAAACGTTTCTTTTGGTGAAGAGGAGATTAATTCTCTTGTAATAAAACTTTGTCAGAAAAGTGGCAAGCATATTTCAGTAAGCGAGCCTATGGTGGATGCAACCCTTCCCGATGGTTCCCGTTTACAGGCAACTCTTGGTAAAGAGATCACTACCAGGGGAAGTTCCTTTACTATCAGGAAATTCAGGGGCGATCCGATCACCCCTATAGATCTTATTAACTACAAAACCTGTAGCATTGAAATGATGGCTTATTACTGGCTTGCCATTGAAAATGGTGATTGTGCTATATTTGCAGGAGGCACAGCATCCGGTAAAACATCCCTTCTAAATGCAGTTTCTCTTTTCATACCTCCGCTCTCAAAGGTCGTATCTATAGAAGATACACGAGAAGTGACATTGCACCATGACAACTGGATTGCAGGTGTCACACGTAAACCGTTGAATGTCAATAGTGCTGGCGAGGTTTCCATGTATGACCTATTGCGATCAGCTCTGCGACAAAGACCTGAATATATACTTGTAGGTGAGATCAGAGGTGAAGAGGCACTGACACTTTTCCAGGCCATATCCACAGGACATGCAACCTATTCAACCATGCATGCAGGTGATGTGCAGACCGTTGTCAACAGACTTGACAGTCCTCCTCTTAACGTACCGCATGTCATGCTTCAATCATTGGATATACTTAGTATACAGGTCCAAACTTTTGTGAATAACCAGAGGGTACGCAGAACGCAGAGTCTTGTGGAGTTCACAGGGATAGATACAAAGACAGGGTACATACGTATAAATGAGCTCTACAGATGGGATCCTCTAACAGACACTTTCATTCGCAATGGAGATTCATATACTCTTAACAAGGTCATGACTTCAAGAGGCTGGGATAGAAATAAACTATCAGAAGAGCTGAACAGAAGGGAACTTATTCTCAAATATCTCTGCGAGAAACAAATGAGGGACTATGTACGCATATCCCTGGTTGTACAGGCATATGATGCAAATCCGGAAAATGTTCTTGATGCAATTGAAAACCATACTCTGGATGAACTAATTGAACAGAGCATGTAGGTGTCTTGAATGAATATCATAGATTCTGCTGCACATTTGATATTTGGTAATTATGTAAGAAAACATATTCACCGATATGAAGCGCAGAGGTCCATGGTGCGTAAAGCAGGTATGGGAATCCTCATCGAGCAATATATTGCTCAAATATACTTTTTTTCTCTTTTAATGGCTTTTTTAGCTGGCCTGGTTGGAATATTAGCTGGATATTACTTTTTAAGTGATGTCAGGCCATTTATGCTGGGAATTGAAAATACCCCGCTCTGGATATCAAATAATTTTCATTTATTGGTAAGTTGCGGACTTGGCGCTGTTTTTTTCATAATAGCTGCTTATCTTACTTACTACATTTTTATGTCACTGCCTGAAGTGCAGGCTAATGTCCGGAGCACACTCATAAATCAATCACTTCCTCATACTACGGCATATCTTTATGCTATGAGTCGGGGAGGCGGGCTTAATCTTCTTGATATCATGAAATCCCTGGCAGAGAACTACCATATCTATGGTGCATCTGCAGAAGAAATAGGATTTATGGTTAAAGATATGGAGTATTATGGTACTGACCTGTTAAAAGCAATTGACAGAGCGGGACAACGGACTCCTTCTAAGAAATTCAAGGATTTTCTGGATGGTCTTACATCAATTGTCTCAAGTGGAGGGGATGTCAGTTCTTATCTCAAGGCAAAAAATGATCAATATCGTCTGACTGCTACTAAGGAACAGAAAATATTCTTTGAAACGCTGGGAGTACTGGCGGAAGTTTATATCTCTGCTTTTGTTGCAGGTCCTCTTTTCCTAATTACTATACTTGTGGTTCTGGGGCTTATGAATCCGAGTGCATCCGGTATGCTGAATTTTATAGTATACATTGTGATCCCAATAGGGACAGTTCTTTTTCTGGTGCTTCTTAATTCGCTAACCAATGATAACCCCAAAATACCTGATTTTTATGTAGTCGAAAAAAAGCTGCATAATTTCCTGCATGTGCCCATAAAGGAAGGAGATAAAAGTGAAGAGCAAAAGAGGAGAATAATCAAATACTACTCCCATTTCATCAGAGTGGCGGATAAGTTCCTGCATCCTTTCAACTTTTTTGCAAGTAAGCCTTCATATATATTGTTCATCACTATTCCGGTGTCAGTTGCTTATTTCTTTTACACGGTAAATGATTTCATCAATATTGCAAATTTCATATACTTTAACAATTTCAATATTCTGACAATAAGTATTATCGATGATTATTTCTTTATCGCTTTGCTAATAATGTTGATTCCTTTTATTATATTCGATGAGGTGCGCAGTTATCGTATAAAGCAGATAGAATCCACGATTCCGGATTTTCTCTACAACCTTGCAAGTATTAACGAAGCTGGCATTCTTCTTGTGGATGCTATTGTCATGAGTATGCAGCTAAAGATGGGAGTTTTGCATTCTGAGGTGAAACGTCTTGTAAATGACATATCATGGGGAACAAAACTGGACGATGCACTGCAAAAATTTGAATTCAGAATTCGCACTGATATGACAAGGCGTATAATCAATCTCATCATCAAGGCCAATGAAGCTACAAGTGATATCAAAAGTGTGCTGACAATAGCAGCACATGATGCTGATATGCAGAGACAGCTCAAGAAAGAGCGCAATGCAGAAATGTTTGTTTATGTGTTTATAATCTACATATCGTTCATGGTGTTTTTGTTCATCGTTTACATTCTTGCAGCCTACTTCCTGCCGGCTATGCCTGCATCCGCAGAAGGTGGGCTTGAAGGGGTTGCTTTTATAGTTGATTTTGATCTTGAAAAGTACACCTTGTTATTTTTCCATGCAGCTATGATCCAGGGTTTCGGTTCCGGACTTGTCGCAGGAAAAATGGGTAGTGGAAATATTCATTCGGGTTTCAAGCATTCTATAATCATGATGTCTATAGCTTACCTGTTATTCGCATTTTTCATATGAGGTAAATATGTGCATACGAACAAGAGCACGAATAAATAAATTCGTAAGGGACGAAAATGCAGTTTCCGAGATTATCGGAGAGATTCTGATGACGGCCATAGCTGTGCTCGCATTTTCAATAATTGCCGTGTTCGTGTTCTCTTATATGGATGCAGGTGAAAAAGTGCATGCTAACATCGACGGGTGGGTGGATGTGGATGCTGATACGATCTATATCAGGCATTCAGGTGGGGAGCATATCGATATTAATGATGTCAAAATAATCCTGAACCTCAATGGAACGCGCAGGGAACTTTCATCGTCTCAGATAGTGCAGCTGCTTGGAAGTAATGGCTGGCATCTGGGAGAGACTATAATAATTGACACTGATTCGTTGTGGAACACAACGATCAATGAAAATGATTATGTCGGTACGATACTACTGCAAACCAGTTCCAATATAGTTATAGAGAGCGGCTCACTCCTTGGCGATGAAATTGGGATGAATTCGGGTTCCGGATCATCAGGGTCAAATGACTCCACAACAGGTGGAAACCTTGCATGGTGGAAACTTAATGAGAATTCAGGTACAATTGCTGTGGATTCTGTTAGTGGTTATGATGGTAACATTTTCCAGGCCAGCTGGACAACAGGTATCAATGGAACTGCATTGGAATTTGATGGTAACAATGATTATGTAGAGACCAATGACCGTATAGTCGATGATTATCCGTTTACCATTAGTTTGTGGCTAAAAACAACGGATTCAGGAACTGATCAGGCAGTTGTCAACCTGGCAGACTCTGATTTGTCGAATTCTTATTATGGGATATATGTGAGTCCAGATGGAAGAGTTCGACTGATGGCAGGAAACACTCAGATCAGGACTATAGAAGGAGATGTTGTTAACGATGGAGAATGGTATAATGTCGTTGCAGTTTTCAATTCTTCCACAGACCGGAAACTCTATCTTAATGGCATAATAAACGGTACTCAGTCAACAGAAGTTACATTCAATAGTGGTGCTGATAGGTGGTCCATGGGAAGATGGGGTGACAGTTCTCCTAACAGATACTTTGAAGGGACCATCGATGAGGTAAAACTGTGGGACAGAGCACTTGACTCCGCTGAAATACTGCAGTTGTATGCAGACTCTGTTCCGGAAATGGTTCCGGTTGAAGATGTTTCATTGACTCCTGTATCAAGGTGGAAGTTCGATGAGAATTCCGGTTCAATTGCTTACGATGGTGTTGGGAGTAATGATGCACAGGTCATTAACGCACACTGGACTAATACCGCTATAAACGAAACTGCTATCCGCTTTGATGGAAATGGAGATTATCTTGCAGTTAGTGACAATGACTCACTTGACTTCGATCAGAATATGAGTATCCTTTTCTGGATGAGGCTGAATACAGACAATGATGTTTCGATAATTGGAAAGGGTATGGATGACCAGGATAATTTTGACCTTTTTGCAGGCAGTGGAGAACTGTATTTAGAATGGGACAATAGTGGTTCAAATTATGTTCAAACCACGGGGATGGACCTGCAAACCAACACATGGTACCAGATAGGAGTGGTGGTTGATGGAAGCAATGTGAATTTCTATAAGGATAGCACTTTCATTGAAGATCACTCTATGAATGGTGTTCCACTGGCTTCTAACAACAACGAACTCTGGATTGGCAGACAGAACTACGGTAGCAATAATTATTATTTTAGGGGCTACCTCGATGAGGTGGAGGTCTATAATGTTACACTGTCAGAAGCAGATATTGCAGACTACTACACAAGGACAAATCCGTAAGATGTGATGGCAAATAGGAAGGTTGATGGGAATGAGGACTAAAATAATGATATCTTCTGAAAATGCTATTTCGACTGTAGTCTCTGCTGTGCTTCTCCTGGGTATATTTGTATCTGTCATCACAGTTATCAATGTGCAGTATATCCCGGAGTGGAAAACCACTGCAGAACAATCTCATATGGACGATGTCTTTTATGATATGGCAGAGATGAAAAATGAAGTTGATATTCTGTCCGCTTATGCCAGGACTGAGCCTTCTACAAGTCTTTTAGTGAGCATACCCATTAAAATGGGAGGCGGATCTTTGCCTATATTCAGTTCCGGCAAATCAAGCGGAAGACTGGCAATAAATGAAGATGAATTTGGTATGAATATTCGGGCAACCACGCCTGGTCTTATTTACAACAGTGATTCAATGCTTCTGGATCTGGGATCTGTTAGCTATATGTCTGATAATAATTATTTTGTTGACCAGCAATTTGTGTATGAGAACGGAGCCCTGTTAATCTCACAAAAGGATTATTCTTTAATGCGCCTTGCACCTCAGATCGATGTAAAAATGACCGACACTGGTACAAATATAACTATGGATATTAACGTAATAGACATCAATGGTCCAAAGAGAAGTATCAGCAGTAATTCTGTGGAAGAACTGAACATCAGGACGAATGGGTCTGATTCTTTATATTGGGATGGCATACTTTTTACAGATGTGACTATGACAATGGAAACATCCTATCCGTCTTCATGGGAAACTTTCTTTTTGACGATGGTGGATAATGCGGGCATAGATCCTGCAGATTATTCCATAACCTCAAACGATACTGCCGTTGTATTATTCCTTGAAGGCAGTGCCGGGGAAGACATTAAGCTCAATGTAACAAAGACACTTTTTGATGCAAGGGTGAATCTGCTGGTTTGAGAACCAGTTCATACTTTGCATTCTTTTGCAGAAGCTTTGAAGCTTACATTCATCAATGATGAAGTCGCATTTTTAATCAGGGGTTCTTGATGATAAAAGAAGCAATGCTTTATGAGAAACTTGATGATGGCAAGGTACGGTGCAATCTTTGCAGCCACAGATGCAAAATATCATCTGGAAAGAGGGGAATCTGTGCGGTGCGGGAAAACAGGGAAGGCACTCTTTATACGCTTAACTATAATGTTGTTTCAAGCGAGGCACTGGATCCCATAGAGAAAAAACCGCTTTTCCATTTTTATCCGGGTTCATTAGCTTATTCCCTTGGGACCATCGGTTGTAATTTTAGGTGTAAACACTGTCAGAACTGGACGATATCACAGATCGATATAGATGAGGCAACTGCCATTGAAATGAGTCCTGAAATGGCTGTTGAAAGAGCTGTAAGCTCCGGAGCAAAAGTCATTGCCTGGACCTATAATGAGCCAACTATCTGGTTTGAGTATACTTATGACTGTGCCATACTGGCAAAAAAGGCGGGGCTGGTAACTGCGTATGTTACCAATGGATACATTACCAGGGAAGCATTGGAAATGATAGCTCCGTATCTGGATGCTTTCAGGGTTGATATAAAAGCTTTTACGGAAGAGTTCTACAGGGAAATTGCAGGTGCACAATTGGCTCCTGTTCTTGAGTCTGCAAAGTATGCAAGAGAACTGGGTATGCATGTGGAAGTCGTGAACCTTGTTATACCAACGCTCAATGATGCGCCTGAGGAGATTCGTGAAATGTCAAAGTGGATATATGATTATCTCGGTGCTGATACTCCTGTTCATTTTACCCGTTTTCATCCTTATTACAAATTACAGGATCTTCCTTCTACTCCGCTAGCAACCCTTGAGATGGCATTTAGTATTGCCAAGGAAGAAGGCCTTAATTATGTGTATCTGGGAAATATTGCTGGAACTGATTATGAAGATACGTTCTGTCCTAAATGCGGGGAATTACTCATCAAGAGGGAAATGTTCGGTATTGAAGTGAATAAGTTGGGCGATAGGCAAACGTGCCCGCATTGCGGTGAGTTCATTAACGTCCGGCTCGGGCAGTAAGGCGGGGTTTGTAGAAACCATGCTGCATAATTATTTATAATAAATTGCGTATGTAATCAACGAGTGTGACCTTATATAAATGAATCAGGCACTTCGACCCCTCAATTTCTACTGGAACGTATACATCTAACAATATATAATTATCATCATTATGAGATATCATCATATATTGTCAAAAAACAGGGCGAAAATGTAGGTGCAATCAAAAGGTTTAAAAGCAATAACTGCATTAGAAGGATTCGCGCGTGAGCGCCATGCTGAGGCCGCAATAACTCAGTTGGTAGAGTGTCTGGCTGTTAACCAGAATGTCACAGGTTCGAGCCCTGTTTGCGGCGCTTCATATCTTCTTTTCATACTGGGCCTGTAGCTTAGCCAGGTTAGAGCGCTCGGCTCATAACCGAGCGATCACCGGTTCGAATCCGGTTAGGCCCACTTAAAAACATTGGGCAGTTCCCTGTAGATTGTTTTTTGAGCCTTGCTTTTGCAAAAAATCATGTACGTTTCGGTTATTTTGTGCGCAACTCAGAGGATGAGCTTTGAACTAAGTTTTCATTAATTTTGACTATGTTGTGTTAATGATTGATATTGCTCGATATTGAGTACACAGTATTCCGTTGACCATTTAATATATTATACATTAAGTAATTGATATATTTCCAAAGTATTTCAAAGCATTTAGTTGATACAATTATATGATGGTAATAAATGGCACAGCTCGACGTAAATTCAGAAATTGCAAAAGTAATTAATGACAGCCCTGTAACAATTTTCATATGGAGACCAGAAAGCGGGTGGCCAGTAGAATTTGTCTCAGAGAATGTCAGACAGTTTGGATACTCACCCGAGGATTTCCTTTCGGGTAGATTAAAGCATGACGACATTATCCATCCTGATGACATTGAACGTGTACGTAGAGAAGTTACAGAATACTCTGAAACAGATGTTGATAATTTCATCCAGGAGTACAGGATACTGACAGCATCAGGTGAGACCAGGTGCATTGATGATAGAACCATCATTCGAAGGGATGGGGATGGCAATATCCAGTATTATGAAGGCATCATCCTGGATATAAGTCAGCGAAAGCTCTCGGAAGCAATTATTGATTGCCGCAATCAAGTTCTTGAATCCCTGGCTTCGGGTGCAACTCTGGATGAGGTCCTTATGCGTCTGGTGAAATCAACAGGGAAAATTGTGCCGGAAGCAATAAGTTTTGTCATGTTATTGGACAAGGAAAAGAAACATCTGATTCATGTTATTGCTCCTCATCTTCCAGATTTCTACAAAAAAGCTATTGAAGGGCTACCCATAGGTGACGGCATTGGCTCCTGTTCAACAGCTGTTTACACAGGGAAAAGGGTTGTTGTAGAAGACATAATGGAGCATCCTTTCTGGAAAGGCCTTAAGGAACTTGCGGCTAAGGCAGGCCTGAGGGCCAGTTGTTGTGAGCCCATAATAAGTTCGAATGATGAGATATTTGGGACTTTCGGAATGTACTTCCATAAGCCACACAAACCTGCAAAAGAAGAGCTCGATATTCTTAAAGCAAACGCCAATCTCGCAGCTATCGCAATAAACAACAAGAGGGTATTAGACAGCGCTCTTGAATCTGAACAAAAACTCAAGATCATTCTCAACAATGTAAACGACCAGATATATATCAGCGAACTCGATGGGAAAGCAATCGCTGTGAACCAAGCTGTAGTAGATACATTGGGTTATAGCAAGAATGAGATGTTAAGAGCATATCCTTCAGACATTATTCCATCAAAAGATGTACACCGCGTATCAAAACTTATGAAGGAGATTGAAACGGATGGAAGAGCGATATATGAGACAGAGGCGATACATAAGGATGGTAGAAAGATACCGCTGGAAGTCAGTGCACGGTTCATAATCTATGACGGGAAAAAAACCATTTTGTCAGTCGCCAGAGACATCCGTGAGCGCAAAAGGGCCGAAAGGAAACGTCGTCTTGAAGAGGAAAGGCTTGAAGCGCTTGTTAAACTTAACAGTATGACCGGTGCCTCTTTAAAAGAGATCACGGATTTTGCAAGGGAAGAAGCTGTGAGACTTACTGAAAGTACACTTGGATATCTTGCATTTATGAATGCTGATGAAACTGCGCTCATCATGCATTCCTGGTCGAAAAGTGCCATGAAGGAATGTGGTATAAAAAACAAACATTTCGTATATCCTATCAAGACCACCGGGTTGTGGGGTGAAGCAGTAAAGCAGCGTGAACCCATAATAACAAATGATTACTCTCTTCCCAATCCTATGAAAAAAGGATACCCCGGGGATCACGTGGAACTTACAAGGCACATGAATATCCCGATAATCGATGGTGACCATATAGTTGCCGTTGCAGGTGTTGGCAATAAAGTAGAGGAATACAATGAATCGGATCTACGCCAGCTTACCTTATTGATGCAGGGCATGTGGAGCCTCATTCAAAGAAAACAAATAGAAGATGCCTTAAAGCAATATTCTGATGAACTAAAGATGGCAAATGAGGAACTAAGGTCCATCAGCAGGATGAAAACAGAATTCATTGCAGAAAGGCTGGAAGAGATATACGGCCCTGAGTACTCAGGGCGTAGTGTCCTTGATGATGAGATGATCAAGGCAATTGATGACCAACAGGCAAAGGCTATCAATTCCGTATTGCTCAACTCTGCAAGGTTAAAACGCTTGGTAAATTCACTTCTGTATATGAGCCAGGAGCAAGCAGGAAAGATAGAATATACCTTTTCCAGGACACAAGTGGACAAACTGATATCAGAAGCTGTGATGAATCTGATACTGCTGATAGATGAGAAAAAAATTACTTTAGAAGTGGATGTGTCCGATGGGCTGCCGGCAATAAGATCTGATAAGGACAAACTAACGGAAACATTGATAATTCTTATAGATAATGCAATCAAATTCACTCCTGAAGGTGGAAGGATAAACATAGATGTAAGTGAAGAAGGTGACCATCTACACTTGAGGATAAGTGATACAGGACCGGGTATACAGAAAGACCTTATACCGCATATCTTCCAGAAATTCTACCAGGTGGAGGACTCACTGAGTCGAATGTATCAGGGACTTGAATCCAGTCTGTACATCTGTAAGGATATAATCCTTGCACATAAAGGCGAGATATGGATCGAAAGTGAAAAGGGTAAAGGAACTATATTCCACATAAGGCTTCCAATGGGTATTGTGGAAGATGATTCCCACAATTTGTCAAAACGTGAGATGATAAAATGAAATTAGCTTTGTTAGGTATTCTCTTTCTATCCGACAAAAGAAAAGATCTGCTCATCCTGCTGATAGAAAAACCTATGAACATCGATGAGATTAAAAATACACTCAATGTCACTTCCAGTGCCATGATGACACAGATTAAGATCCTCATCGATCAGGGTATAATACTTTATGAAAATGATTATTACAGGCTTTCGAGTTTTGGAGAGGTGATCGTAAAAAAAATGGTTCCTCTTTTACACATCTTAATGGTCTTCGAAGATAATAAACAATACTGGGAAAATCATAAAGTTAAAAATATTCCGATATATCTTCTTGAGAGAATAGAAGAACTGGGTTCCTGTGAAGTTGTTGAGCCGGAACTTAATCGCATGTATGAATTACCGAAAAGGTTCACTGAAAATCTCGTACAGTCAAAATACATCATGGAAATTTCTTCTTCATTCAGTCCAGCTTATCCCTATAAGTACATTGAACTTGCCAGAAAAGGTGTCCGAATTTCACTCGTCATAACGGAGCCTGTGTTTGAAAGATTTGAAACGGAGTATTTCGAACAATTGCAGGATTATCTCGGGATGGAAAATACGGAACTTTTTGTGTGCAAAGACGATATAGGTTTTGCATCCAGTGTAGTAACAGACAGATTCCTCTCATTGACTTTGTTCTATAAGAACGGCATGTTTCACAATCATGCTATGATGAGTTTTGAAATGAACGCATTGGTGTGGGGAGAAGACATGTATCAGTTCTTCAGAAAGATGTCACAAGAAGTTACAGGTATCTGAGATTCGGCAATCATATAGGAGATATTTTCTCCAGAATAATTCTATTTGTTTTGACTTTGAAATATATTGCATGAATGCGTTTTACTTTTGCATTCATCAGATCAAAGCCATTGATTTGATTAAAGTCATTAATCTTATTGGAGTTCTGTTCCTTTGTTAACGGCGTTAATTATAGGGCGTTCATTCATAGGATTACGACCCCACTCAAAATAATGTGTGGTTTTTGATGTTAACGGCGTTAATAAATAACCGGAGGTTATGATATATACCTCAACTAAAATACTGTTCTTTGTTAACAGTGAGAAATGAAAGATCACTGTAAAAACCAATCTAACTTTTGGAGGAAAATTATGAAAGCAGCAATCTTGAACCAATTAGCGGAAGCTGTAGTCGACGGTGACGACGACCTTGCAGAAGAACTTGCACAAAAAGCCCTTGAAGACGGAGTGGATCCTTACGAGGCAATTGTGGACGGACTTGCAAAAGGAATGATCATTGTAAGTGACAAGTATGAAAAGGGTGAAGCCTTTGTGCCACACCTGCTCATCGCATCTGGTGCCATGTATGCAGGTATGGATATACTGACCCCACATATGAAAGTAGAGGCAGGAGCAGAGCGTTCCGTGGGTGTTATAGGAACCATCGAGGGAGATGTCCATGATATCGGAAAGAACCTTGTCAAGACAATGATGTCCGCATCCGGTTTTGATATGATTGATCTGGGTCACGATGTGCCAGTCGAGAAATTCATTGAAGTGGCGAAGGAGAAGAAAGCAGACCTGGTTTCCATGAGTGCCTTAATGACAACTACCATGACCAACATGGAAAGGGTAATTGAGATGCTGCAGGAGGAAGGTATCAGAGATTCCCTTATAGTCATGATAGGAGGAGCACCTGTTTCCCCAGAATTCGCAGAAAAGATTGGTGCAGACTCTACACATCCTGATTCCCTTGCAGCTACGGAATGGGCAAAGGATGCAGTAAGCAAACTTGCCCCTGCTGAACAGAGATGGAGCGAGGAGAAAATCTCACTTGGCAAGGTCAAATACAGAGAGATTCTGTCTAAAAAGACGGTAAAAGGAAAGACAGATGTAGGTCTGGAAACTGCAAAGCAAATAATTGCAGATTTTGAGAGTGTAGCTGTCAAGACGAAAGAAGAAATGACCCATATGGACAGGACCCTGGCTTCACTGGGCGATAAAAAGGTCGACAGATTACCGGTATATCCACTAGCCTGTGGAGTTTTGAGGAAATTTGCCGATGTCAACTACAAGGAGTATGCTACTGACATCAATGCGTTCGTTGAGAGTGCTTACCTGGGATCCAAATATCTGGATACGGACATGTTCGTAGGGCTCATCGACCTTTCTGCAACATCAGCTGACTTTGGATGCAAGATCAAGTACCCTGAAGATGACACACCTTCATCCGAAGGACACCTTGAGGCATATGAAAGTATAGAAGTTCCTGAGGTTAAGGAAGGTACTCGTGCCTATGAGCTTATAATGGCTTCCAAGGCGGCTACTGAGAAACTTAACAAGGAACTTGATACACCATTTGTCGGATTCCATGAAGGTCCCCTGCTTACCCTTACCCAACTTATGGGTGCAGACCGTGTCCTGATGGACATGAAGACACATCCTGATGTGGTACTTGAAGCAGTCCAGAAATGTACAGATTACATCTGCCAGGTGTCTGAACTGTTCTTTGAAGAAAGTGCCTGTAATGCATTGTGTATTGATAACCTCTGGTCCAACAATGTGATCATGAGCGAGGAGGACTACTGGAAGTTCGATGGAAAGTTCGTACATGACCAGCATTTGCCAATATTCAAGAAATACGACCAGCCCTACATGATACACAACTGTGCAGATGCAGTACACTTTGACACACAGATCAAGAAATTCGGAACTCAGTTGTTCAGCTACGCATACTATCCAAAGCTAAGAGGCAAGGGTTCACAGAACTATGCAGACCTAATTCCAAAATATGGTGATACATGTTGTATGATGGGAGAGCTCAATCCGATAGAGTTCATGGATAATACTCCTGCAGGTGTTCAGAAGATAAAGGATGACACAAAGGATCTGCTTGAAGGTGTGCTCCCCGTACTCAAGGAGAGTGGATTGCAATCCAAGTATGTAATGACGTCTGGTTGTGAGATTCCTCCAGGAGGACCTCTTTCGACCGTGAAGGCAATGGTAGATGTAGCAAAGGAACTGGGTCCTGACCTTCAGAAAAAGATATTCGGATAAGCAGGAACTATCACTTCCCCCTGCTTTTCCTTTTTTTATTCTCATACGTGATTTAAAAATCACTTTATGAGGTCTATATCCATTGGGTGGTAAACCTCCTATCTCCACAGAAGAGGCAAACCACTCCACCTCCACATAAACCCTCCATACAAAAGGTGATAACAATGAATCTCGGGCTTGGAATAGATACTGGCGGCACATATACAGATGCCGTAATCATGGATCTTGAAGATGGATCAATAATAGATTCAAACAAATCGCTTACTACTTACCCTGATCTGATCAAGGGCATAATAAATTCAATTGATGGCCTTAAAGCCGAATATCTTGCTAATGTGAGATTCACTTCAGTATCCACCACACTCGCTACCAACACCACATTGGAGGATAAAGGGTACCCTGCAGGTCTCATACTTATTGGCTATAATATATCCCGAAAAATTCCGACAGATCATATCCTTTCCATAGAAGGCGGTCATGATGCCGATGGAAATGAAGCAGAACCACTGGGCAACCTGAAGAATGTGAAAGATTTTGTTACAATGAATCAACGCAAGGTATCTTCCTTTGCTGTATCATCGTATTTCGGAGTACGCAACCCGGAACATGAACTGATGATCAAAGAGATGATCCAGGAGCTGACAGATCTCCCTGTTGTTTGCGGACATGAACTTTCCATGGAACTTGGAGCTTACGAAAGGACTTTGACAGCACTTCTTAATGCCCAGCTGATTCCGGTAATAGACCAGTTCATAAGGTCTGTAAGGTCAGTGATGCAGGATAAGAACATCAATTCGGTCTTAATGATGATGAGATGTGACGGATCGCTTGTCAGGATCGAAGAGGCACTAAAAAAACCAGTTGAATCCATTTTTTCCGGACCTGCTGCGAGCCTGCTGGGCGCTGCACATCTAGCAGGTCTAAAGGAGTGCCTGACCATAGATGTTGGAGGTACAAGTACGGATATTTCTATGATCCTTGATGGCATGCCTGCCATCAGCAGTTCCGGTGCTGTTGTCGGTGATTGGGATACAATGGTCAAAGCTATTAAAATGAACACTTCTGCCATTGGAGGAGACAGTCATGTATGGATGAAGGAAAAAGCGCATATCGGACCTAACAGGGTCATACCCCTATGTCTTTGTGCTACTGAATTCCCGTCCATCGTAAGGAAATTGCAGAATGCTGAAAAGATTTCAAGTCGCATAATGAACGATATCATCCAGCCAACAACATTCTTCATATCCAATGGAGCAAAATCTCATTCCCTGCCAACCTCTGAACTTGAGGTAGAAGAGATGGAAATATTCGATGCAATTACAGACGAACCATCCTCTATATCGGATATTGCCTCTAAGACAAATAAACATGCTCTGATGTTCGAAGGTATCCTGAGAAAGCTCATACAGAAAAGATATGTAAAACAAGTGGGCTTCACCCCGACCGATGTCCTGCATGTTACCGGTGCCTATACAAGATGGGATTCCAGTGCATCGATGCTTGGGGCCTCGATCCTTTCAGAATACACTTCTATGGAACCCTTTGATCTCTGCGCCAAACTCAAAGAAGATGTTGCCAGAGAGATCGTACTCAATCTCATTGCACACTGTGCAGACAAAGTGAAGAAAACAGATCTGGAAAAAATATTGAGCGGCACAGAACTAATGAAATTCACGATAAAGACCCCCGTGGTAATGGTGGGTGCTCCGGTAGCTCCATATTTGAAAGATATGAAATATTTCATTGATGCGGACATAAGGCTTCCGCAGTACCATGAAGTGGGTAATGCTGTAGGTGCCCTTGTCGGTAATGTGGTTTACAGGGAAGAAGTACTGATAAGGCCAGCAGGCTCGGGCAGTTCACAGTATCTGTTATTCTCTGAAAAAGGAAGACAAATGTTCGATGATTATCAGGGTGCTCTTGACATGGCCAATTCCCTTGTCAACAGCACAGTTTCAGAGTATATGTCCGGCTACGGATTAAGTATGGATAATGTAAGGTTCGATCTTGAATGTAATAATATCGGGAGTATTGGAACAGTGCCCCTTGAGACAAAGATCGTAGGGGTAGCCGTTGGTTCCCCTAAGGGGGTAATATGAGCACTTCACTGGAATATGCAGGAAATATGAATGCAGGAAACATGAACACTATGAATGCACTGGATAATATGGATGCTCTGCGTCAGAGTGTGCGCAATCGTATTGGAATCAAGGATGATGTTGAAGAAGATGGTCTGATATACGAGATGCTACATGCTTCCAGGGATATTAAGGATCTACTTATATCCTCTTTTGGACCCTGTGGATCGAGCAAGATAATAATTAGTCCTACAGATGACGTTTACCTGACAAGTGACGGAAAGACCATAATCGAACAGATCGATGTGTTACATCCTGTGGTCACATCCCTCAAAGAACTTGCCATGTCCATGGACAGAGTATGTGGTGATGGTACAAAGACCGCAGTGATAATCGCTGCTTCTCTTATCGAGAATGCTGCTAAACTCGTGGATTATGGCCTGCATCCAACAACTATCATAAAAGGATACCAGCTTGCTCTGAACAAAGTGTACGATATCCTCAACTATGAGAGTATTCGGATAAGTTCTGACAGTGATCTTCATTCTGTCATAGAGAATGCCAGCCTGAGTAAAGGGGCTGAACCCCATCAGGCCCGGATAATAGCTGATATCGTTCTGAAGACACTTTCAAAGATCAGGGATACCTATGGTGATGGTCACATAGATCTAAACGATTATGTCAAAGTTATAAAAAAGGTAGGTGCCCCATCTATAGAATCTATTTCAGGAATGGTCCTGGATGAAAGACCTGCAAGATCTGACATGCCTTTTCATTTGGAAAATGCAAGCGTCCTTATGATTAATGGCAATGTGAAATTTGAGAGCAAGATCATAAATTCCCAGCGCAATCTAAGAATAGATGATCTCGGCGATCCAAGGCTTATCTTCCATGGACAGGAACGAAATCTGAAAGCCATGTCACAGAAGATAATTGCTTCCGGGGCTAACCTTGTATTTTGTGAAGGAGATGTGGATGAATCTGTTGAAGCATCACTTGCAAAACATGGTATCCTGCTTTTCCAGAAACTGAAGATAAGGGATATGGAGATGGTCTCAAAGGCAACAGGTGCAAGCATTCTTTCCATCAGGGATGATATACTCCCTCATGATCTGGGTTTTGCCGATGAGGCGAAGGTCGAAAAAAGAAACGAGGAGCATTTCCTTTTCCTTTCTGTCAGTGATCAGCTGATATCCACGATCATGATATGGGAGCCTTTCAGGTATGGTCTTGAAAAGATCGAGGAAGCAGTAGATGATGCAGTCAATAATGCTGCATTCATACTGAAGAATCCTCTTGCTGTCAGAGGGGGAGGGGATATCGAATTTGTGCTCTCACAGATGCTCAGGCAGTATTCTTCCACCATTGAAGGGAAAGAGCAACTCGCAGTTATCGAATATGCAAACGCCCTTGAAGAGATTCCCAGAACACTCGCACGAAACGTGGGTCTCAATGAAGTGGATGTGATAACGAAAATGCTCAATTCCTATAATAAGGGAATCGACAGCAGAATTGATCTTACACGAAATGTCGTTGCCAATAACCCTCCAGTATATGATTCTTTCAGCATTAAACAAATGGCTATTATCGCGGCTACCGAGGCTGTAAGCAATATGTTGAGAATTGATAGGATCGTATTGAAAAAGTCCTGATGGGGGAGTTAAATGCCTGATGAGATGACTTCAAATGAGCGTTTTATCAACGCTCTTGAATTAAAAGAAGTGGACAGAACACCACTGGGTTATTTGTGGTTCGGCGCTGGTGATGCGGTGCTTGAGCAGATGAATGCAAGCATGGAGGATGTTTACTATTCTGCAAAAGGCATTGCCAGAGCACAGATATTAGCAAGGGAAATGTATCACCATGACAATGTAATGTCTCCATGGGGATGTTTGCTAGTGGAAGCTGAGGCTTTTGGGGCGAAAATAAACATCAAGAAAGATGCTTATCCTTCAATAGTCCGTTTTCCTCTAAAGTCTGCAAAAGAATATGAGAATATAGATCAGGTTGCCATAGAACGCTCAGAAAGAGTACAGACCATTGTAGAGTCCATATCCTTGCTCAAAAAAGAGCTTGGAGATGAGGTTTTCATAAGCGGTGCGCTCCTTACTCCTCTCATGCTTGCTTCCCAGTTAATGGAAGGGAGCAGGATGTTCATTGAAATGATGAAGAATCCGGATAATTTTCATGCACTGCTTGATGTCCTTACTGATAGTTGCATAACCTTTGCAGATATGATGCTTGATGCAGGCGCAGACGGTGCATTTATTGAGAACGGCGGCAGCACTTCTGATCTTTTCAGTCTGGAAATGGCAAAGGAATTTGGTTTTCAGTATTCTAAGAAATTATATTCACACATACAGGATAGAGGAGCTTATGTAATATCGCATAACTGTGCAAACCATGCATTCCATGAACTGGAACTGGCTCTTGAACCCGATGCTTTGAATTTATTCTTCGGAAATGTGGAGGCACTCGGGAAAAAGTATGGGGTAGATTGCGTGAAACTCCACAACCATAAGCACATTGGTTGCAGTGAAAGATATTGTTTCAGGGATTTCAAAGACTTCAATGATTCAGGTATATGCCTGATGGGAAATATCAATCCCTATACATTCAATTCAGGAAGGTTCGACAATATCGCTGCCGAAGTAAAGAGTTGTATGGATGCAGCTCCTGATAAGGGATTTATACTATCCACCGGATGTGAGATACCACTGAATACACCTCAGGAAGAGATGGAAATTCTCTGGGAATCAATGAGATCTTATTTTAATCAGGGGAATTAAAATGTACGGAATAGCATTAGATGTGGGAACCAGCGGCTTTAGGGCGCAATTGATAGACCTAGAAACAAAGGAAATTGTTAAGACTTCAATGACAATGAAGCATCCGTTGCCAGGTGGGAATGTGACGGATCATCTTGACTTTGCCATATCTATCGGAGAAGATGTGGCACACAATATCATCATAGATGCTGTCGGGAAAATGATTGACGGATTCAATGTAGATCCATCGCAGATATTAAAGATGGCTGTCTGTGGTAACCCGATACAACTCTCCCTTTTCCAGAATTCGGAGATACGCGATCTGGCCTATGCAGGGGAAAACATGCGAAAAAGACTGGGCATAGATAACGTAAGACGTGATGGCCGGATATTCCCGGCCATGGATATATTCCATGGAACTTTAAACCTTGAGAATTGTGAGATTATCGTTCCGCCTGCTATTGAGCATGAGATCGGTGCTGACGCACTTGCCATGATGGTGGAGACTGATTTTCTCGAACAGGAAGAACCAACTCTTGTAACAGATTATGGAACGAACGCGGAGATGGCCATAAAGATAGGCAGCCGAATCATCACAGGGAGTGCTGCAGCCGGACCTGCCATAGAAGGACAGGGTATAGGTTGTGGCATGCTTGCAGCTCCGGGAGCGATCACAGATGTTAATCTGGAAAATGGTTTCTGGAGAATATCTGTACTGGATGAGAACATGGAAACTGTAAAAGGACATCTTATAGATCCGATAAGTGGGATGATACTTGAAGGATCGGATACCGTACCTGATGGCATCACAGGCACCGGTCTTATTTCCATATTGTCTCTTGCAATCGAAACAGGGATTATAATCAGTCCACCTAAACTAAAGTACGGGAAGATCATACTGGGTGACGATATTGAGGTTTCAGAAAAGGATATAATAGAAGCAGGTAAAGCAATAGGTGCTATAAGGGCTTCTCAGTTGACCCTGATACATGAATCCGGGATTGCCTATGAAGACCTTGAAACCATGTATATGAGCGGTGCTTCCGGGACCTATGTTGATCCTATCAAAGCAAGAAATATAGGATCATGTCCGGATTTTACAAAGAAAACAGTGCAATTTGGAAACACGTCCTTGTCCCTTGCAAGGGATATAGTTCTTGAAAAGGTGAAACTTGATTTGTTGATAAAATTAGCAGAAAATATAAAGGCGGATCATCTTATGATGGCAACCAGTGACACCTTCAAAAAGTTTTACGTATGTGAATTAGGATACTGGACAGAGGGTATGTCCATGGAAATATACCGGAAACTTTTGAAGGTATATAAATTGCCTAAACTGCCAGATCCCGTTGAAGATCCGGTCATTGAGAAAAGAGTCCGGAAAGATATCAGTGAGACGGGTACAGGTCGGGTAGAAGTGATAGAGGACATAGGTGTCACTCTTGAAGAACTGGCGGTTGGATGCATAATGTGCCACAGATGTGAAAAAGAATGTCCTGAACAAGCAATATTTATAAAAGCTGATGATGCTCTCTTTGCAGAGTACAATACCCTGAAATGTCTGGGAACGGCGTGCAAGAGATGTGTAAATGCGTGTCCGGTACATGCAATTGACTACAAGGAAATAAAGATAATGGACGAAAGACCACTTTCAGGTCTTTCGGCATAAACCAGGAGAATCTCAATGACAGAAGTGAAAGTCAATTCCAAGATATGCGGATTCACCCATATCATCAAGGGGAGAAAGGATGGTAAAAAGATAATTGTGGACATTGATACTCAATGTGAGAAAATCAAAAAGACATCTCATCTGGAAGTAGATATGATGGATCTTTTTGATATAAAAGATAATCTTATAATGGAAAAGGCTAAAGAGGCCAGGTGTTCTTCTACATGTCTTGTACCCTGTGCAGTGATGCATGTCTGTTGCATCGAAGCAAGTTTCATGTCGGGCAACCTTGCCAAAGATTCAGGAAGCGTCAGTATCGAGTTCCTATGACCATATCATTATTAAAGTGAAGAACATAAGAACATCATTTAGGATCACAAGGCAGATTCCGGAATTACATGTGGCTTAAAAGGAGGGTGTTATATTAGCAAATCAACATCAAATATCTCAAAAAAATTCCAGGATATACTTGATGGAAAAAAAGTTGATACTCCTCTTGTAGGCACGGTCACAACAGCAGGAATACTTGACCTGATGGACATTTCCGGGGCTTGTAGGCCTGAAGCCGACAGGAATCCGGAACAAATGGCAAAACTAGCAGCTTCCTTACACACGGATGCAAAGTTAGAGGTCATACGTATTCCATTTGATGTGACGGTGATTGGCGAGGCACTTGGCTGTCAGATAGATCCAGGCACAAAGGCAAGAACACCAGCAGTGCTCACCCATCCATTTGAGAAAAGTCCTGAAGAGTTTGAGATACCCGCTGATCTGCTGGAACGGGGAAGAATAGCTGTTGTAATGGATGCAATTTCCCTTCTCAAGAACGATTCGGGATTACAGGTGCCTTTAGTTGCAGGTATTGAAGGTCCTGCTGATCTTGCTTCTTATCTTTGCGGGATGAAATTGTTTCTGAAGCTGACTTTAAAGAAACCTGAAATTGCAAAAACAATCATCGAAAAATGCATCGATACCTGCATAATTTGTGCCAATGCCTATCTTCTTTCAGGTGCAGATGCAGTGGTGATCGCAGATGCTCTGTCTTCTCCGAAGCTGATAGGTCCTGATGCATTCAGGCAAATTATAAAACCTGCATTGATCAGGTTCAATAAAAGCATAAGAGGTCACAGTATACTTCACATATGTGGGGAAGTGGATAGTATTATACCAGACATACTTGAGTGTGGTTTTAGTGCTATAAGCATCGAAGAAAATGTGAAGGATCTTAAATATGTGATTGATTATGCACACAGAAACAATACAGCAATAATTGGAAATATTTCTACATCAGACACTCTGTATGCAAAGACACCAGAAGATGTTAGAAAAGAGGCGTTCCAATGCTTGGATACAAATATTGATGTACTTGCTCCTGGCTGTGGTATAGCTCCTGAAATGCCTTTGAGGAATCTTCTGGCTATGGTCAAGGCAAGGGATGAATATATTGAAAAAATGGCCCGAGTCATCACATTGAAATATGTGGTTTAGACTACAGAGGATTTCGATAAACTACCATCAATACTCATACAATTTAATAAAATTTAAATAATAGCAAAGCAAATTTACTATTATGGATTCTTTTACTGATTTTGCCTTAAATGAAGAATATAAGCGTCTCCAATCTGTCGGAGATAAGCTTGCTGAAATTGAATATTTAGTAGATTGGAAGCCTTTTCGCCCTATTCTGGAGTCAATGTACATAAACAGAACAGCTTCAGGCGGACGGCCTGAAGCTGATGTTATTGTAATGTTCAAGATGCTTGTTCTGCAACAATGGCATGGTCTTTCTGATGCTGAGCTTGAAAAGCAGTGTATTGACAGGATATCCTTTAGGAAATTCCTGGGATTTCCTGAATATGTACCAGACAGTACAACTGTCTGGTCATTCAGGAAGAGAATTATCGACAATGGTAAAGAAAAAGCGGTGTGGGATGAAATGCAGAATCAGCTTGATGCTCTTGGTTTGAAGATTAAAAAAGGAATGATCCAGGATGCAACTTTTATTCACTCAGATCCAGGACATGCAAAAGCAGATGTACTCAGAGGAAAAGATGCGAAAACAAGAAGAAGCAAAGATGGAACCTGGACTAAGAAAAATGGTAAATCTCACTTTGGATACAAACTTCATACAATTATTGATAAGGATTATGAACTAATCAGAAGATTTGAGACAACAACTGCATCACTTCACGATTCACAGGTTGATCTGTCTGAAAAGGGTGAAGTGGTGTATAGAGATAAAGGATATTTTGGAGCAATAGCAAAAGGTTTTGCAGCAACAATGCAACGAGCTGTAAGAGGACATCCTTTAGGAATAATGGATATCCTCAGAAATGAAAGAATAAGTGTGAAAAGAGTCCCTTGCGAAAGAGTGTATGCAGTGACAAAAGAAATATTTAAAACCAGAAAGGTTCTTGTTACAACTGTAGAAAGAGTGAATGCAAAAATGTTGATGACAGCTTTTTGTTTTAATCTGCATCAATTGAGGACACTAAAAACCAAAGGAGTAATTTAGGATAGCGGGAGCTATACTAAAAATAAGGATTAATGAAGAGAAATAAACAAAATGATAAAAAATGAGAGGATATAATTGAGTTTGAATACTTTAATGATCTAAAATGAGGGAATATCGAAATCCTCTCTATTTTTTTTATCTTTTTTGATAGTATTATGTCCTTTATTAGTATGAATTTTTTCTAATTCTGGTTACCGGGGATTGGATAATTTGGCGATATAATACTATTCTGGCGAAAATGAAGGCCATATCAATAAATTATCTACAGGTATGGCATAAGGGCATTAATTTTAAGGGAAAAATGTTTGATACGTAAGGTTTTACATGAAAAATATGTACTTATAGTTACTAACTTAACATTTTTAACTTATCATCCAGAAATGTCTCAATCCATTTTCTTGCGAAGCTAATCTTTGATGAACAATCAATAAACGCCTCAGCAATCAGATTTTTCATATGATCCAGATCTTTCACAAAATTGCGAGAAATAATTCTTTTGACACTTTTCCAGATGAATTCGATTGGATTCAAGTCGGGTGAATATGGAGGTAAATAGACCAATTCAATATCATTTGCCTGTGCAAATTCCACTGTATATTTTGCTCGATGTGATCTAAAATTGTCGAGAATAATTACGATTCTCTCTCCCATGTTATTGTTTTTAACAGCTGATAAAAACGAACATACATCCTCCTTGGTTGAATGTTCTTTGAAATCAATAACAGAATTACCATTCAATGCATAAAAACCGAAGGAGTTTGCTTTTATCCTGGTTGTGTTTTTGAAGATGGCAGGTTTATTGAAAGACCATAAACGAACCGTATTTGATGTTGTTTGGGGAGATGATTCATCAAGAAATCCGATAACGCAATCATCATCGATTAACGGTAAGTTTTTTTTAAACAATCTTCTGCATTTTGTGGTCTTCGATAATCATGCGCATATGGTTTGGCATGATGCATGCCAAACTTCTTCAAGATCACTAGTATTTGCTTAATGGTGTATTGAACCTTAAATTCATTATAAATGAGTTCCTGAACTTCTTTTGTAGACCAATCATCTCTTTCATGTAACATGTCCCTTAGTTTTTCTTTTTGATCATCAGTGAGTTTGGAAGGACATCCTCCTGAAAACCTAGGCTTTAATCCTTCATATCCGTCTTGATTCCACCGCTCTTGCCATTGATATGCAACGGGTTTTGATATCCCTACAAGTTTAGCTGCTTCATTAACAGAAGCTCCTTCATAACGATGTTTAACAAAATATAAACGTTGTAGAACTCGTGTGTCTTTCTCTAATGACTTAATATGTTTAAGCAATTCTTCTGATGAAAGATGATGCTTTATCGGAATTTGTTCGGGTTTAGCCATACAGTATTGTTATACTCAATTAGTATTAATAGTTTGGTTAATAACTATAAAATTAGTTTTGACTGACAAAATAGATTATTTTTAGAAAAAGTGGGTATAAATAAAAAGCAGCTCTTTGGGAGAGCTGCAAGTGCTTAATAGTCTATTCTTCTCTAATTTTCTTTCTTATATGGCGGCAATGGAGGGACCTTGCTTATTTTCAGGTTCAAAATCTGCGATTTTTGCCATGGGAGAAGGGTTTTTAACTAAAGTTTCTACATCTTCGTCCAGCTTGAACTTTGATACAACAACTAGCAAACGTTCCGCCATTTCTGCCAGGCTCTGGGATGAGTGAGCCAGTCCTTCCATGGAGGCTGTCTGTTCTTCTACAGATGCCATTGTCTCCTGGGTTCCGGCAGCAGATTGCTCTGCAACTGCAGATACTTCTTCAATAGAAGCAGTTGTTTCTTCTATGGATGCTGCCTGCTCTTCTGAAGCAGCCGCAATGTCACTGACCATATCTGTTATTTGCTTTCCGGATTCAACCACTTTTTCAACCAAAGACACTGCTTTTTCAAGGGATTCTGATCCATTTGCAACTTCTATTCCACCTTTTTTCATGGATTCAACCGCATTTCCAGTACCTTCCTGCATTTCCTCGATCAAACCTGATATCTGCTTGGCTGATGTTGCAGATTCCTCTGCCAGTTTGCGTACTTCATCTGCTACGACTGCAAATCCACGACCATGTTCACCTGCTCGTGCAGCTTCGATGGCTGCATTTAGTGCAAGAAGGTTCGTCTGATCTGCAATTTGTGTTATAAAGCTTACAATCTCTCCAATTCTCGAGGACTTTTCATTAAGTTCATCAATCATACCAGATGATTCATTTGAAGCAGATTTAATGTGGTCCATTTTGAGAATAAGTTCGTGTGCCACATCTCCAAGACTCTGGATCAGGTCGTTCGATTCAACTGCACTCTCAGCTGCTTTTTGTGAATTTGTAGCGATATCCTGTACACTTATACTCATATCGCTTATTGTTTCGGAAACGTCTTCTATTTTACTTGACTGCATCAAAGCTCCCTCTGAAATTTGGGAAACTGCAGTTGATATCTGGGTTGTGCTAGCGGATATCTCTTCAGAAGATGCTGCCATTTCCTGTGATGTGAACGAAAGAGTCTTTGAACTTTCTTTAACTTCGCCAACAAGTGATTTCAAATTACTGACCATAATTCCTACTGAATCGGATAACTGCCCAATTTCATCTTTAGATGTATCAGTGATATTTGTTGTTAGGTCACCATTAGATATCTTGTTAGATACGTCGAGTAAACCATTCAGTCGTGTCGTTATGGACCTGGAGATAGTGACACCTATGACTAAACCGAGAATAGCAGATATTATAATAAGGCCAAAAATGGATCTTACTGCACTAGCATATGCTGCCTCTGATTCAACTTCAGCCTGTGCCATTTCCACGGCTTGCATTTCTTCAAATTCAGTAAGAGCTGCACTAAGCTTTACTCCGGCAGCATCATAGTTTTCCATGGCATTTGAAACACGAATGTCGGTTTCGCTCATTCCTGCTTCATCTACAGTTTTGAAAAAAGTAAGTCCGGCAGTTTCAAAATCATTTCTAAGAGCAACTATGTTTTCCAGATCCTGTGTTTCCTCTTCGTCCAGATTTAATGCACTCAGAGTTCCTGTGTGTTCATCAAAAGTTTGTGTGGCCTCTACAAAATCATCTTTTGCGGTTGATTCGCCTAATGCATATGATGCGCCTGCATCTCTTGCCATCCATAATGATAGATCCATTTCCATTACAGAATCTGCAGAAACAACATGCTCTGATAAGACTTCATCCAAATGTTCATTAACAATTGAAATTCCACTGTATCCTGTATAACCGACCAGCAGCATAAAAATAATGAGTAATGCATAACTTCCGAGTAGTTTTTTTGACATTCCGATGTCGTTTAATTTTTCAAGTATATTCAAATATATCACCTACATTAAATGGAATAAATCCACCTGTTTATATCGCAGTGGCATATATATTATTAAACTATATACATGTATGTTGCACCGTTAACTTTGAAATTAATATCAAGTAGTTACAGATATATTAGGGTTAAATGTAAAAAATAAGTAACTATTCAGCCTGATAAAAACGCTATCAATAACAATCTTGACAAAAAGTTGAAACGTAAATTTCATTAGGATCATTTATTTTGATTGTTGCTATTGATTGCTTTTTTGATTGTTAGATTGTTAGTGAGCAGACATCTCTATTTCGATGAAATCAGTACCAATAGGCAAATCGTGCCAGGCTGAATAGTTACAAAAATAATTTTAATACTATTCGAGAATTGAATAAGATGTCAGCAACAACGAGTGGTATTTTCGGAATTCTGTACACATAATTTATGGTATTTTAGAGCTTTTCATGGAGCAGATGACATTATGGATATCACCAAAACACCTAAGTAATGTCCCCCCGTCAAATGGCTAAAAATGAGTGGGAACTTGTTTTTTTATAAACCGAGTTGATATTTTGGCAATAAAAGACGGAGATACAATAAAGATAGACTATACCGGCACACTTGATGACGGTACTGTTTTTGATAGTTCTGAAAATCATGACGAACCTCTTGAATTTACTGTAGGTGCAGGGCAGGTCATACCAGGTTTCGAGGAAGCTGTAAGAGGTATGGAAGTCGGGGAAGAGAAGAAGTTCAGAGTAGAGGCTTGTGAAGCCTATGGCGAGGCAAATCCGGCTCTCATGCAGACAGTTCCAAGTTCACTACTTCAGGCTGATGCAGAGATCACCGAAGGAATGATGATAATGGTAGGAACTGCTGACGGTCAGCAGATGCCTGCAAAGATAACTGAAGTCAATGATGAAACCATCACACTTGACATGAATCATCCACTCGCTGGCAAGGCACTGACTTTTAACATTAAAGTTGTCGAATAATACTTACTATTTTGAGCTCGTTATTTGGGCTCAACCTTTCTTTTTATGGCAGTACTGATTGTTTTGAAAAATACATTTTGGGCTGAATATTTATAAAAATATTTGGCTTTGGTAATTAAACATCGTTATATAATATGATGGCCTCTTTTTATATATGAATTGTCCAAAGTGTAAGAGTTCCAGTCATAAGAAGAACGGTAGGATTGATGGTCGACAACGCTACAAATGCCATGATTGTGGATACAACTATTCAGTAGATATAAAATCCACCGCTAGCCCCGTATCTGTTAAGCGACAGGCTTTACAACTCTATCTGGAGGGGTTGGGATTTCGTTCAATTGGACGTTTTTTGGGCGTTAGTCATGTTTCTGTTCAAAAATGGATTCGAAAATTTGGTAGTGAATTAGAGGATCTAAAAAGTGAAAATGAGATTTCTGTTGTGGAATTGGACGAGATGCATACTTATATTGGGAATAAAAAAACTACTGCTGGATATGGATTGCTGTTGATAGATATGGGAAGAAATTCATCGATTGCTCTTTTGGCAGCAGAGGAACAAAAACAGGACAAAAACTCTGGAAAAAGTTAAAGACAAAAGAGGTTGGGGAAGTAATGACGGATTATTGGAGGGCATATGCCAAGTTAGTCCCCAGAAACATCCATACTCGATCAAAAGCAGAAACATATACTGTTGAAGGATACAACAGCATATTTAGGCATTTCCTGGCAAGACTAAGGAGAAAGTCAAAGTGTTATACTAAAAGTCTTGAAATGCTAAAAATCTCCGTTTTGCTCTTGATGAAATATAGGAATAAAGAACTAGCTATGTTTAATTAACAATGCCAAATATTTTATTTCATCTTGTTAATCGCTTTCTTCCTGAGTTCATGTAACTTTGCATCATCCGGCTTTTCCATTAATGCTTCATCGAACATCTCGACAGCTCCCCTGTGATCACCAAGTCGATGCAAGGCAATACCCTTATGCTTCCAGACCACGCTTTTAGCATAGCCCATGCTGATCAGTTTGTTGAAACACGTTAAAGCCATCTGGTTCTGACCAAGACGAAGACAGGTTATCCCTTTATTCATAAGGGCAGTGGCATTAGAAGGCTGCAATTGCAAGGCCGCTTCAAAACACTCATACGCCAGCTCCTGATCATTCTGCTCTTTTCCGGCTTTAATGCCTTCCTGTACCCATTCAGATGCGCTTTTCCTGTCACGTTGTCTGAGTTTTCTTCTTGCTCTGTTAAGCGCAGCAGAATGGTCAAATGGTTTGTCTTTTCGCTCTGTAGGTGTGGGTGCAATGGTTGCACGTCTCTCTGGTTTTTCAGATTTAGCATGAGATTTTCTTTTTTGAGGAATGTAGGCAGGTTTACCAAGCATCTTCCTCAGCATGATTATTGCTGCATCCTTGTCAAGGGGATTATTGTTGTTTCCACATTTTGGCGACTGAATACACGATGGACAACCTTCGATGCAAGGACAGCTTTCAATAGACTTTAAGGTTACTTCCAGCATTTCTACGATTTTACCGTAGCCACTTTCAGCATAGCCCACACCGCCGGGGTGTCCGTCATACACGAATATCCCGCTTTTTCCGGAAAGATCATCATGCTCTGGTGTGGAAACACCACCTACATCATTCCTGTCAGCCAGCAGGTGCAGCGGGTACATTGCTATAATTGCGTGTTCAATGGCATGTATACCGCCTGCAAAATCACGTTCGTGTTCGTTTACCAATTCGGTGAACATGTAAGGTAGTTCAAGCCACAGGGCTTCGGTCTCCAACCTAAATTCCGGCATATCCAGGGACAACTGTCCAAGCTCAGTGTCAGTACGCTGCTGAATTTTTTTATATCCCGTAACCTGCTGGGTGACATCCACATCCCCAAACCCTACCTTTACGTCAGGAAATGTTGCCAGAGCTTTTGTTTCAACAACTTCTCTGATGACTATGTCCGATGATACAAGGGATTTAGTATAGTAGCCATCCTGCGCCTTCTCAACATGTATCTCTCTTTTATCATGGTCCTGTTTTGTAACACAGTAAGGAGTACCTTTGTTAATGTACACCGCACCTTCAAAAGCTTCCCTGTAGGCACGCAGTCTCTCTATATTCTTTTCAAGAGGTCTTCTGCTTGTTTTGTCAATAATAGTATAGCTGTCACTGTCAATACCGCGGATGGAAACTTTCATATGTGGAGTAGGGTCTAGCGACCTCTTTTCATCAATTCCTTCCAGCAATCCTTCTTCTTCAAGTACTTCAACGATGGTCTCAAACTCAGCACCGAAATATTCGCTGTCCTTAGGTCTTAGTGGCATCTCCTTTGCAGCACAGAGCAAATGCCCTGCCTGTATGTAGCGGTTCGAGACATTGATAACTGCTTCCTCACAATTTCGTCTGAAGAAGTCTTCGGGATTTCTCATGTAGTACTGGTCAAGTGCATTGGAATCTGCAACAAGGGTGACTATGCTTTCCCGGTTTCCACGACCTGCTCGTCCTGCCTGTTGTCTTGCACTCATAATAGTTCCCGGGAATCCGTCCATGATACAGGCATCAAGTCCTCCGATGTCAATTCCAAGTTCAAGAGCGTTGGTGGATATCACACCTTCAATGTTTCCCTGTGCAAGCTCTTTTTCAATAGCTTCACGTTCATCACCGTGATAGCCTCCTCTGTAAGAGCTGATTTTTTTATCTATTCCTCTGCTGGCAAGTGTGTTCTTTGCCTGGACGTACATCCTCTCAACCTTTTGTCTCAACCTTGCAAAAACGATTGTCTGGAGGTCGCTTTGCACAAAGGTTGTGAAAAGGTCTACTGTTTCCCCGAAGCTGGCTTTTCTCTGGGTGAAGTTCCTGGCTTTCACATAAAGTGGAGGATTCCAGAAAACAAACTTCTGAGCACCCTGTCCGGAACTGTCATTGTCTATCAGGCTGACATCTTTTCCTATAAGTGATGAGCTATGTTCAACCGGGTTTCCGATGGTTGCAGTGCAACATATATATTGAGGGTTTGAACCATAGTGTTCGCAAATACGGTTCAGTCGTCTTAGCAGGTTTGCCATATGGCTTCCCATGACTCCGCTGTATGAATGGCTTTCATCCAGGATTATAAAGTTGAGATTCGAAAGGAAATGCTTCCATTGATGTTTCCATTGCAGGAAACTCAAATGCAGCATTTCGGGATTTGTAAAAATTATCTTGGTATTTCCGTATTTTACGTTATCTTTTTCAGCCTTGCTCATGGAACCAACGAATCTATCGATATTCACATTCAATCTCATTGTGTGGCTAAGTTTCCTGAAAGTGTCAAGCTGGTCATTTACAAGGGCATTTAGGGGTGATATGTAAAGTGCCGTGGCATGTGGCTCTTCCAGCAAACGCTCAAAAACAGGTAGCATGTAGCATAAGGATTTGCCACTGGCAGTACTGGTGGAAAGAACAATGTTCTTCTTTTCCCGTGCAGTGCTAACTGCTTCAGCCTGATGGGCATAGAGTTGTTCAATTCCATTTTCGTTCAAAGCATATCTGATCAGCGGATTGAGTTCTATATTCCTGTATTCTGCTTCTCTGGTGGGCACGTCCTCAATATGGGTAATCTGTCCTTCATATTTCCTTGAAGATTTTATTTTGCTGATCAGTTGGGAAATTTCCATTTTTGACTGGCTCCGCAGTTATTAATGAATTCATCCTTTAAAGACTATATTGCACTTTAAAATATCTCATATTTAATTCTACATTAAATTTACACGGGAAATATTTTCCATTTTTATTTTAAATCTTATGTTTGCAAAATTGTTTTTTAATTAAATTTAAGCCTTCAATTAAATTTAAGCACTCATAATGTTATTATACGAGAATACGTTTTCAGTATTAATTGTGAAATCGATAAGATTAGTTTATGCATAAGAGCATGAAAAACGATAATTCTCTGAAATCCAGATTAAAACTACATATAAAGCGATGATTAAAATGGTTCCAAAAAAGTGTTTTTTGACTAAAGGTGTTGGTGTACACAAAGACAAGTTAGCATCTTTTGAATTGGCACTGCGCGATGCTAAAATAGAAAAATACAATCTTGTCACCGTTTCCAGTATACTTCCACCCAATTGCAAACGGGTGTCCAGGGATGAAGGAATTGAACAATTGCCTGCAGGAGAGATCGTACATTGTGTTCTTGCACGCAATGAGACGAATGAAACACAAAGGCTTATATCAGCAGCTGTTGGCACAGCAGTTCCGGTAAATGAGAATAACTATGGCTATATCTCTGAACACCATACTTTTGGTGAGGATGAACTCACAGCAGGAGAGTATGCTGAAGATCTGGCGGCAACAATGCTTGCAACTACTCTGGGAATTGAATTCGATGCTGACTGTGCATGGCATGAAAGAGAACAGGTCTACAAAGCAAGCGGACATATAATAGATACAACTCACTATTGTCAGACAGCAAATGGTGACAAGGAAGGAAAGTGGACGTCAGTCATAGCGGCAATGGTTTTTATTGAATAAAAGGGATTGAAATGATTCTTTTTAATTTTCTTATTTATGTCCGCTGGTCTTTCGGATCATTGAGATATGTTCGATACCTGCGTCATCATAAGTCTCTCCATATTCTTTAAAACCAAACTTTTTGTAGAAACCTGTAGCATATAGCTGTGATGACAAATGAAGCTCTTTAGCTCCCATTGAAATTGTTTTTTCTATAAGATTTTTCATCAGCAATTTTCCAATATTCCGGTTGCGATATTCTTTAATTATACATATCCTTCCGATAGTAAAAGAATCATCATGCTCAAATATCCTTCCTGTGGCAACCGGTATTTTATCATTATATACAACAAGATGTAGGGATATAACATCATATTCATCGAGTTCAAGATTCTCATCGATGTTCTGTTCAATTACAAAAACATCTCTGCGAACTTTGTAGGCATCACTGAAATCATCAGATCCATTTATCCATTTTATTTGCATGTTGATACTGGTTTTACTTATTGGCATGTAATCAGGATTTGTGAGGATAAATATTTTTCTTAGTCTTTACCGCGATGTTCTTTGTATTAAAATATGATATCAAGAAACGTCATGAATAGAAAAACTTAAGTAACTTATAGTCAATTCGCAGGAGTCTATAGAATATATAGGGCTATAGAAATATAGTAATTGGAGATTTAATATGAAGAAATTTTTAAGCTTACTCATGGTTTTCCTGATGGTTGGACTTGTTGCCGTATCAGGATGTGCAGACACAACAGAAGATGTTGCTGAAGATGTAGCAGAAGATGTTGCTGAAGATGTAGATGCAGCAGAGGAAACTGCTGAAGATGTAGCAGAAGATGTTGCTGAAGATGTAGATGCAGCAGAGGAAACTGCTGAAGATGTAGCAGAAGATGTTGCTGAAGATGTAGATGCAACAGAGGAAACTGCAGAAGAAGTTGCAGAAGAAGTTGCAGAAGAAGTTGCAGAAGAAGTTGCAGAAGAAGTTGCAGAAGAAGTTGCAGAAGAAGTTGCTAACGAAACAGCAGCAGAGTAAATTCATTTAAGATAACATCATGCCCTGGCAGTCTTCCTGAATGTAAATTCACGTGATTGTCAGGATGTATGATAAACATCTTTTTCTTCATTTGGTATTTTTTTATTTCCTCTCTTTAATTATTTTCTAAAATAAAAATTTATTCATTTAACTACTAAATCCGCTTATTCATACTGTTTTTTGCTGATAGGTTACGAACTTAAAATAGAAAACCTTAAGTTGATTGCTCAATTATGGGTATTGGTCTATAGTTACTATATAAAATATAGATAATTGTCCAGGGAAGATCAATAATGAAGAAAATAATGAGTTTTTTAATAATAGGAATATTAATGCTAGGACTAGTCGCCGTTTCCGGATGTGCTGACAGCACAGAAAAAGACAGTGCAGATGATGGGATGGTTGAAGAAACAGCTGAGGTAACAACTTATATTGTAGGAACAGAACCTTATTTCCCACCATTTGAATATGCAGATGCGAACAACAGCAATGAGATCATAGGTTTTGATGTGGACCTTATCAATGCAATTGCAGAGGATCAGGGCTTTGAAATAGAATGGAAGGATCTTGAATTTGATGCACTTATCCCTGCCCTCCAGTCAGGACAGATCGACTTAATAGCCTCTGGTATGACAATTACTGCAGAAAGAGAAGAATCTGTAGACTTCAGTGAACCATACATCAATGCAGGTCTTTCCCTTGCTGTTGCTGCTGATAACGAGGAGATCAAGAGCCTGGATGATGTTCAGGGTAAGGTTGCTGTAGTTCAGCAAGGTTCCACAGGAGCTTTGAAAGCTGATGAACTCAAAGCAGAAGGCATAATTGACGAAATTATTTATCTTGCACATGTTAGTGACATTGTTATGAACATCCAGAGCGGACGTGCAGATTTCATGATAAATGACCTGCCAGTTACAAAATCTTACATGGTCCAGAATCCTGGTGTAATAAAGATTGTCGATGACGATATACAGAGCGATTCCTATGGTTTTGCAGTAAAGAACGGAAATACTGAGCTTCTTGAAATGCTCAATGCAGGTCTTGCTAACGTTCAGGAAGATGGTACATACGACCAGATAATGGGAGACTATTTCTAAACACTTTAATATTCTGAATATGCAATTCCCATTTGCATATTCACTATTTCTTATATTTTCTCCTGCCGAAAAACGAAAAAATCTGTAGCGATATATTTATATGTCGTTCATGTGTGCCTACTTTCAGAATAATGTACTGATTATTTTTACAAAAAACCGAGGTAATATCCTTGTCCCTTTTATCTACATATCTGGAACACATCATCAAAGTCTTACCTGACCTGATAGCAGGGTCAATGATAACAATTGAGATAACATCTTTCTCTCTGTTTTTCGGAATGATACTTGGTACGATCAGCGGCCTTGGCAAGTTGTCCCAAAAAAGAATATTCAGATATCCAAGCATTGTTTATATTGATTTTATAAGGGGAACTCCCCTGTTGGTACAGATATTATTATTCTACTATGGTATTCCAGGTCTTTATTCAAATGCAACGGGGAATCCATTGCAGATAGATCCGATACTTGCCGGTATTATTGTATGCAGTATAAACAGTGGAGCTTATATTGCAGAGATCGTACGTGCAGGTATACAATCCATTGACAGGGGACAGATGGAAGCAGCACGCTCACTTGGTATGAATGAAAGGATGGCAATGAAAGAGATTATCCTTCCACAGGCATTCAGGAGAATAATACCTCCTCTTGGGAATGAGTTCATTGCTCTTTTAAAAGATTCGTCACTTCTCGCTGTAATTGGCGTGCATGAACTGCTAAAGACCGGACAGTTATACATTTCCAGGACATTTGCAGCTTTTCCGGTGTATATTGCCGTGGCATTGATGTATCTGATACTGACAATCGTAATATCACGCGTAGTCGCATATTCAGAAAGGAGGCTTGGTGTCAGTGATAGAAGTTAAAGACCTTTACAAGAGATTTGGAGAGCTTGAAGTACTGAAAGGCATCTCTGTGGATATAGAAGAAAGCGAAGTAGTCTGCGTTATAGGTCCTTCAGGTTCAGGAAAAAGTACTTTCCTCAGGTGTATTAACCTTCTGGAAATGCCGACATCAGGTGAAATTATCATTGATAATGAAAAGATAACTGATAAAAATATTAACATTAACAGGATACGTGAGGAGGCTGGCATGGTATTCCAGCATTTTAATCTTTTTCCCCACAAAACCACACTTCAGAATGTTGCCATGGCACCAATGAAGGTCAGGAAACTCTCAAATGAGAAAGCTGAGAAACGTGCTCTTGACCTGCTGAAGAAAGTGGGTCTTGAAGACAAGGCAGATGTGTATCCATCAGCTCTTTCAGGAGGGCAGAAACAAAGGGTTGCAATTGCAAGGGCTCTTGCCATGCATCCAAAGCTTATGCTCTTTGATGAACCAACATCAGCACTCGATCCGGAGATGGTGGGAGAGGTTCTTGGTGTTATGAAAGATCTGGCACAGGCAGGCATGACAATGGTGGTTGTCACTCATGAAATGGGATTTGCAAGGGAAGTTGGTGACCGAGTTCTTTTCATGGATGATGGAATGATAGTTGAACGGGGAACGCCTGATGAAATATTCTCCAATGCCCAGCATGAGCGGACACAATCCTTCCTCAGCAAAATACTATAGGTCACATGACAAAAAGCAATGTCCTATAATTGAAAAATGATGGCAGGATATTGAAGTAATTCGTTTACTTCTTTCCTGCAAGGTCTTTTATGCCCTGCTCGTCCAACCTGTATATGATCCACTCTTTCTGGACTTTAGCACCAAAGTGTTCATAGAACTCTTTTGCAGGATTCCAGTCGAGCATACTCCACTCTATTCTTCCGCAGTTACGTTTTTCTGCAATTTGTCCGCAACGGAGCACAAGTGCTTTTCCAACACCCATACTGCGGAATTTTGGATAGACAAATATGTCTTCGATATACAAACCGGGTTTACCAACAAAGGAAGAGAAATTATGGAAGAATATAATGAAGCCTGCAGGTTTGTCGTTAAGCTCAGCTATTATCGCCTCAGCATACGGTCTTTTTCCAAACAGGGCAGTATGAAGACTTTCTTCCGTCGAAAGGACATGTTCTCCGAGACCTTCAAATTCAGCAAGTGACCGTACAAAGTCCATAATGAGGGGAATATCACGTTCATTTGTCTGCCGGATAATTAGTTTATTTTCCATAGAGTCGTTTTCCACGTTCTCACCTTCGAGTTTTTGCAAATTATATAACAAATGTACTTTTAAAGAGCGTCAACTTCTCATTCTATTAGAATGCTACTATTTTTAATAAACCAGTGTAAATAGTTCGTGTGGGATCAACAGATGCAAATTGCAAAGATCGTGATAATAAGTCTTGTTATTTTCATATTGGTAACTGTACTTGTTACCCAGGTCCTGCAGGATAAGATCTTCTTTTCGCTGTTTGTTGGGATACCTTCCGGAGTCGCGGCTTTTGCGGTAAGTTTTGTTTATCTGTAAATGCAAAAGAATGAATAGCAAATAGTGAATAAGGTAATAATATGCCATTGTTGACAATACTATCATGTAAGATCCTACAAGACGAAGTTGTTCACATCCTGGAAAATGATTCTTCAGTAGATGACATACTGGTTGTTGCCAATGGGCAGGAGGATGATTTCACTTCCAAACTACAAAAGGTAGGTCTCAGCTATCAGCTCCTATCTCCCGACAAACTTCCGGTGGATACTGAAGCTTACAAGAATGATCCTCATAGCTATACTGTAATGGTGTACATGGTTGAGCTTGCATTGCATGAGCTTCCTAAAACACTTAAAACAGAAGTGTACAAATTACTTGAAAAGCTAAGTAAGTATTCCAGCGGCATTCTCCTCTTTTACGGACTTTGTGGAAACGTATTCGATAAGATTAAAACAGATTTCGAGCATCTTGAAAAATCATGTCCTGTGAGAATACTTCAGGATGACACACGGACAGTTGATGATTGTGTAGGTGCTACTCTGGGTGGCTGTAGTGAATATCTTTCGACTCTCAAGAAGTTCAGTGATAAGGGAACATTTCTGTTTACACCCATGTTTGCACACACCTGGAGGGAGATTATGAGAGTTGATCCAGAAAAGCCTGAAAAAACGATTAAGATGCTTCGAAAGGTCAATGAAATTACTGGATACAAGCGGGTTGCCAAGATCAGAACTGGATTATTACATACAGATAATTTTGATGAAAAAGTGGCTGAATTTGCAGAGATATTTGACTTTGAGGTTCTGGAAGTAGAAGGTTGCCAGAACATATTTGAGAACTGTTATGAATCTATCAAAAAAGAGGTAGTTGGTTGCTAGTAGATACTTTCTAATTTTTAGTGAGTTATTCTGTAGTAGAAAGATTTATACCGTATGGAATCCCAGTTTTTAACAGGGGCAGGTCTTTATCGCTAATGCAGGATGTAAAAACCAGAACTATATTAATATTGTTTTTACTGACTTTTGTTTATGCAGGCATATCATGTGACTTACCAAAGATAGTGTCTGCCAGTTCTATAGGTGATGCGATGGAATCAAGGGAAGAATTACTTAATGAAGGCTACGAAATAGCAACGTTTGCAGCAGGTTGTTTCTGGGGTGTGGAATCGACATTTAGAAAAGTAAAGGGTGTGGGCTTCACTCAGGTGGGTTACACCGGTGGAACTACAGAAAATCCAACGTACAAAGGAGTATGTACAGGAGCAACTGGTCATGCTGAAGCTGTAGAAGTTGTTTTTAATCCTTCTGTTGTATCTTACGAAAAGTTATTGGAACTTTTCTGGGCGTTGCATGATCCCACGACTCTTAATAAACAGGGGCCTGACGTCGGTACACAATATCGTTCTGCTATATTTTATCATAATGCTGAACAGAGGAATGTTGCTATAGCATCAAAGATGCATCTGGAAAAGTCCGGAGAATATAATGGGGAGATTGTAACCCAGATACTACCTGCAGGAGTATTTTATCGTGCAGAGGAATACCATCAACAATATTTCGAAAAAATGGGTACTGATGGGGGATGTATTATAAAACATTAAACAATTTGTCGGTCATTTTAAATCAATGGAATATGAAAGCAAGACCCAAAAGCATATAAGTTTAAAATTAAATGTATAAGTGGTGATGATATGCAGGAATTCACATTGGAAGAAGTTGCAAAGTACAATGGTAAAGATGGCGAAAAAACATATGTTGTCTACGACGGTAAAGTCTATGATGTAAGTGGTAGTGACTTCTGGGACGATGGAGAACATATGGGTTTGCATGAAGCAGGAAATGATCTTACTGAATCTCTGGACATGGAAGCTCCCCATGAGACTGATGCACTGGATAATTACTCTGTAGTTGGAACAATTAAAAAATAAGGTATAGATGCCTTCTGGCACACTTCGGAATTAAGGCAGGTTTTACAGAGGTATTTCGAATACAAATGATGAACCCTTACCGGTTTCACTCTCAACTCGAATGCTTCCTCTGTGCATTTCAACATATTTCTTGACAATTGCGAGACCTAGTCCTGAACCGTCATAATTTCTGGTAAGTGCTGAGTCTACTTGTGTGAAAGGTTCAAACAGGTCTTTCTGATCATCCGGATGTATGCCTATTCCCGAGTCCTTTACCTCAATCTCTATATTGTTTAGAACCTTTTTTGCATACACGTGGATATAACCACCTTCCGTGGTAAATTTAATTGCATTGCCTATCAGATTATAGAGTATTTGTTTTATAGTTGTTCACTTAATATTCATAACTTATTTTTCAGAAACTTATCAATCCATTTTCTTGCGAAACTAATCTTTGATGAACAACTAATAAACGTCTCAGCAATCAGATTTTTCATATGGTCAAGATCTTTCACAAAATTACAAGAAATTATTCTTTTGACGCTCTTCCAGATGAATTCTATTGGATTCAAGTCTGGCGAATATGGAGGTAAATAGACCAATTCGATGTCATTTGCCTGTGCAAAATCCAATGTATCTTTTGCTCGATGTGATCTAAAATTGTCGAGAATGATTACAATTCTTTTTCCTATGTTACTGTTTTTTACAGTTGACAGAAATGAACATACATCTTCTTTGGTTGAATGTTCCTTAAAATTTATAACTGAATTACCATTCAATGCATAAAACCCGAAGGAGTTTGCTTTTAGCCTGGTTGTGTTTTTGAAGATAACAGGTTTATTGAAAGACCATAAACGAACTGTATTTGATGTTGTTTGTGGAGATGATTCATCAAGAAAGCCGATAACGCAACCATCATCGATTAATGGTAAGTTTTTTTTAAACGGTCTTCTGCGTCTTCTGGTCTTCGATGATCATGTGTATAGGGTTTGCCATGATGCATGCCAAACTTTTTCAAGATGACTAATATTTGCTTAATGGTGTATTGAACTTTAAACTCATTATATATGAGTTCCTGAACTGCTTTTGTTGACCAGTCATCACGCTCATGTAACATGGTCTTTAGTTTTTCTTTTTGGTCATTAGTGAGTTTTGAAGGGCAACCTCCTGAAAACCTGGGTTTCAAACCTTTATATCCGTCTTGATTCCACCGTTCTTGCCATTGATATGCAACGGGTTTTGATATCCCTACAAGTTTAGCCGCTTCATTAACTGAAGCACCTTCATAACGGTGTTTAACAAAATACAAACGTTGTAGAACTCTTGTATCTTTCTCTAACGACTTAATATGTTTAAGCAATTCCTCTAATGAAAGATGATGCTCTATCAGAATTTGTTCTGGTTTAGCCATGAAAAATAGTTGTATCTCTTAAGTAATAAATGTTTAGTTAATAACTATAACTTGATCCTGTCAACCGTTATAGTTGCGATATCATTGTCAATGTCAAATTCAAGGGAAATATCTTTCGTTATTACAAGGGTTGATACCGTTCTCTTTAGTTCATTAAATACATCAAATACATTTACCTCTTCTGTTACAAGGTCCATTTTTCCAGCTTCTATCCTGGAAAGGTCAAGAATATCATTTATGACTTCTAGTAGATGTTTTCCACTGTTGGATATATTTGAAAGGTACTTTTTCTGCTTATCGCTAAAAATATCGTTTTCGTTATAAAGCAACATATCTGAAAATCCAATGATGGAATTTAGGGGTGTGCGAAGTTCATGGCTCATATTCGTAAGGAATTCACTTTTTGCCATATCGGAGGCCTCAGCAGCGAGTTTTGCTTTAATAAGTGCTTCTTCTATTTTGATTCTGTTGGAAATATCATAGAAACTCTCAACAAGGTACTCTTTTCCTTTTAGTTTTACAGTGACTACTGATTTTATTACGGGTATTTCCTTCCCATTTTTGTCTAAAAGGAATTTCTCAGACCGATCTACAGTTTGTCTCAGATCTATGATGGGACATTGTTTTTCGTGTGCAGGGCATACAAATTTGTGACACGTATTCCCTATTATCGATTCCCGGGGAAGGCCTATCATTTTTGCTGCCACAGGATTTACATCAACTATAACTTTATTCGCACTGTCAATTAGCATTATCCCGCTATTGATATTATTTATTATAGTTGTCAGTCTTTCCAGAAGATCATGCTCCATTGTATCAAGGCGTTTGCGCTCGGTAATATCACGAATAATAGCTGATGCATTCCATGTTCCATCGGAGAGCTGCATTGAGGATAACGAAAGTTCAATTGGGAATTCTGTCCCATCTTTTCGTTTTCCCTCAAGCTCAAGAGTGTTGCCTATTACCCTTCCAGAGTCGCTTTCTGTGAATTTTATGAAACCGTTCGAATACGCATTACGATACTTTTCAGGTGCAATCAAACTGTGTACTGCTTTACCTAGCACCTCATCTTCAGAATATCCAAATATCTTTGTTGCAGCACCATTCCAGAAAATAACCTTGCTTTCATTGTTGACAACTATTATTGCATCATTGGCTGAGGTGGCTATTTTTGAGAATTTTTCCTCGCTACGTAGTAATTTCTCTTCTGCATCTTTTCTTTTTGCAATCTCTTTTCTAAGTTCATTTTCCTGGGCTATTCTTCTCCAGAAGGTGAATGTCATGCTATAGTACTCCATGAATCAGGTATCTACTTTTGATGTTTAAGTTGTACTTGTTATATTAGTTGTATTACTATATAATCGTATATATAAATGAGACTTATTGTATGCATCAAAATTTATAAATGTATGTTGTTATTTTTGTGTTGTAATTCTTGAGCTATCTTTATAATGGATGCTTGTTTATAAGGAACAGCATACAGGTGATGTTTTTTGGTAAGAGTACTTGCAACAGGAACTTTCGATCTGCTTCATCCGGGACACATTCTTTACCTTAGCGAAGCTAAAAGAATGGGTGATGAGCTTTATGTGATAGTTGCCAGGGAATCCATGATAAAGCACAAACCAAAACCCATAGTTCCAGATGAGCAAAGGGTGGAAATGGTCAATTCCCTGAAAATAGTCGATAAAGCTATTCTTGGAAGCGATTCTGATATTTTTGATCCTATAAAGGAAATAAAGCCTGATATCATAGTACTTGGATATGATCAGGGTTTCGATACTGAAAAACTTGAAAAACAGTTGCATGAAAAGGGTTTTAACTGTAAGGTAATAAGAGTGGAACAGTCATTGACCTGTTCTCTTTGCAGCACTGGCAGAATCATCAAAAAAGTGCTTGAGCGCTATAAGTAAAACAATTCTAATACATACTAAAAAAGTAAAAGGGAAAAGGAAAATTCAGACGAGTGCTGTTTTGATCCTTTCCAGTCCTTCCTGTATTCTTTCCAGCGATGTAGCATAGGATATTCTTATAAAGTCCTTACCACTTTCTCCGAAAGCAGAACCTGGCGTGACGGCAACGTGGGCATTTGTAAGGAGTTTTCCTGTTATGATATCACCGTTCCCGTACTCACTGACATCTGCAAAAGCGTAGAATGCACCGCCTGGTTTCTGGCACTTGATGCCAATAGCATTTAGACCGTCCACCAGCAGATCCCTTCGTGCTTTGAACCTGTCAACCATTTCAGTTACTGGTTCCTGTGGACCTTCAAGGGCTGCGACACCACCATACTGGACAAAGCTTGTTGCACTGCTGACCGAATGGGATTGTATCTTTAACATGCCTTTGAAGATGTCCGGACTTGCGCACACATAACCTAATCGCCATCCGGTCATTGCATAAGCTTTGGAAAAACCATTAACAGTGATGGTCCTGTCCTGCATGCCTTCAAATGAGCCAATGCTGAAATGTTCTTTGCCGTAGATGATTTTTTCATATATTTCATCTGAGAGCACAAGAATATCATTATCGATCGCTAAGTCTGAAATATGCTTCAAGGTCTGTTTATCATAAACAGCTCCTGTAGGATTTCCCGGACTGTTAACGACGATAAGCTTTGTTTTGTCAGTGATATATTCTTCCAGGTCACGAGGTTTAAACCCATCATATGGATCTGTAGGCACCCATGTGGTATTCGCACCTGCAAATTTTATCGCAGGATCATATGAGACCCATGCAGGGTCAAAAAGAATTGTTTCATCACCATCATCAAGTACTGACATCATTATCTCAAAAATGGCCTGTTTTGCACCGGGTGTAACAAGTATGTCCGAAGCCTTTGCATCCAGTTTGTTCTCTGTACGGAGCTTTTCAGCAATCGCATTCCTTAGTTCCGGAATTCCGGCTGATGGCGAGTAATGCGTTTCACCTCTGTACATTGCATCTGCTGCTGCATCACATATGTGTTTCGGGGTATCGAAATCAGGTTCACCAAGGGTGAAACTTATGACATCTACACCTTCCTGTCTCATTTTATTGGCAACATTAGCGGCTTTTATCGTTGCCGATTCTTCCACTCGCTCTAGTCTTGACGATGCCATGTAAATACCCAATCATTTTTCAGTTTAGTACTCTTAATATCAAAGACGTTGTACAAGTTTGACCGCTGCTTCAACAGCACGCTTTGCATAGTCCACACGCTGGTGGGCTTCCATCCTGGTCATGCCCGGACCGGCAATTCCCAGAGTTACAGGCTTGTTATATTCAAGGGAAAGGTCGGTGATCTTTCTTGCAGCCTGTTGCACAACGATCTCATCGTGCTTTGTTGCACCTTCAATGACAATTCCTATTGTAACTACAGCATCAATATCATCACGTTCACAGAGTTTTTTGATGGCAAGAGGCATATCATATACTCCTGGTACCAAGATCTTCTCGACTACCTCTACTCCAAGGAATTTCGCATGCTCCTCACCGAGCAGCTCCATCTGGAATGTAAGGTCTCTGTTAAATTCAGCTATTACAAATCCCAATTTTATGGTCATAACAATCACTTAAGATTTTTATATTAATTTATATTTTCCATCGTTTCTTTATCTGACATCATATCCTTGCAGGTCCGACATCCTCAAATCCCTGTCTTTGGCCGGTGCCGGCTTCCTTTACGAGCTTCTCTGGTCGGGATATCATTTTGACAACATTGAGTGCATGCTCTCTTGATCTTTGTTCCATCAGGAAGGCAAGTTCTTTTTCATCCTTGGCTTCATCCTCATGAACAAAAACCTCTATGATATGGGTGTTTGTCATAAGTTGTGCCTGAATAATTCCTGTGGATGCTTCATGCGCACATATTTTGTCCTGTTCCTTGCTGCCAGGCATTCCAAGAGCTATAACAATATCGCATCCTTCTTCGTCTATAAGTTTTTTGGCTGCCACCGGGAGGTCTTTAATACCTGGAACTGTTCTGCGTATTATCTTAGCAGAGATGTTCTTCTGGATCTCATCGATTGCAGCTTTACCCATGTTAAAGCGTGCAAATGTGGTGTCTGCTACTCCAATTGTTGCCATGTTTACCTGATAAAGATTAAAGGAGGGTGTCCAGCACTTCGCTGGCAGCTTCTACTCCTGATCCAATGTCTGATATGATTCCTCTCTTCTTGAGGACTACTTCAAGTTCCTGAATTGTCAGCATTATGTCCTTTGGCTGGACGTTGCCCATGCTTCCAATCCTGAATATTTTGCCACTAAGGTGGGACTGGCCACCGGCAATGGTGATTCCCCTTGCCATCATATCTTTCTTTATATCATTGCCTGTGATTCCCTCAGGAGCTTTCATTGCAGTGACAGTATTAGAATAATGGCTATGGTCAGCATTGAGCTGCGGGAACATTTCAATACCCATTGCGCTTGCTGCTGCACGTATTGCTTTTGCACATGTTGCATGACGGTTGATCCTGGCGTCCATGCCTTCTTCCTTTACAATGTGGAGTGCTTCCTGGAGGCCGAAGAACAAAGGAACTGCCGGAGTATAAGGAGTCTGTGATTTGTCACCACTCTTCTTGTAAGCTTTAAGGTCAAGATAGTATGGTAAATCCTCTTTGTCTGCCATAGCTTCAAAAGCACGTTCACTGACTGAGATCATTGAAAGGCCCGGCGGTGCGGCAAGACATTTTTGTGAACCTACAACAGCGATATCAATACCCCATTCATCGGTTTTGACAAGATCTCCGCCAAGGGTTGTTACTCCGTCCATGATGAAAAGCGCATCATGTTTCTTTGCAAGTTTACCAATCTCTTTTGCAGGATTCTGTATGCCTACGGAAGTCTCGTTGTGTATGAGAGTGATGGATTTTGCACCTTCTTCCAGTTTCTTTTCGACCTCATTGAGATCAAAGGAATGGCCCCATTCATTCTCTAAAGCATTTACTTTTCCGTATCTTGCAGCTATATCCTTGAATCTTTCACCGAATTTACCATTTTCAAGGGTAACTACAACATCGTCTTTGCCTGTTGTACAACCAACGGCTGCTTCCATCGCAGCAGTACCTGATCCGCTTAAAAGGAAAATATCATTCTTTGTCTGGAAAACGTCAGCCAGAATCTCGCAGCAGTCATCGTACATTGCTGAGAATTCTGCTCCCCTGTGGTTGATCATAGGCTTTGACATTGCCCTGAGAATGCGAGGTGCAACAGGAACCGGTCCTGGCATCATAAGAAGTGTATCTTCAAGATCCATATTAATCTCCTGATTATTTTTGACCTGTAAATTATGATTTAGTTAATCGATTTATTGTGCAACCATGGGATATAACTTTCATGATATACATTTTGATTGTCCTGAAAGGGCAACTTTCGCCTCTTATGCAACCCTAATATTTAACATTAGCCAGTCTCAATCCTGAAACTTTAATCACTCAGCAATTTTAGTATATCGTACTTGGTCACAACACCAGCAACATGACCCTTTTCCAGTACCAGCACGGCTGGATATTTCTCCAGCATATAAGATGCCGTTTTGACATCCGTGTTAGGGGATAGCGTCGGGAAAGAATCCCCCATTATGTCACCGATCTTCATGTTGGATACAACTGATGTCTTTTTGTCAGCCATTGACCTGACGATCATGTCTTCGGATAAGCTTCCAACAGAAATTCCATCCTGTATAACAGGTATCTGTGATATGTTGAACTTTTCCATAATATGGACTGCAGCATCGATACTCTCATCAGGTGATACGGAAATTAGCTCCATGTTCATTATATCCTTGAGATAGATATCTTCTTTTTCAATATCATTGAATACGTTGATTATCTTTTTGAGGGTCGATAACCTGGGGTCTACATCTCCTGCTTCTATTCTGGCTATAAGTGGTTGACTGACACCTGCTCTTTTTGCAAGATCACTTTGTGTAAGACCAAGGTCGGTCCTTTTCTGTTTTAATTCATCAGGAGATGGAAGTTGCATAAGTATTACTGATGGTAATTATCCTATTTAAAGCCAATTAAAGACAGGGTTATTGAACCCATAAAGGCAGCAGAAAAAAGAAAAAGTAGAAAATGAGGATTATTCATCCTCAGGAATATCCATCTCCATGACAACGTTACCTTCATCGTCTGTCATAGTCATCTTGCCGTTAATGATCTTTGTTTCAGACATGACATTGTTGTCCTTATCATAGTAGGTCATGATGAAACTTTCATCGTTCTCGTCAACAGGAGTGTACATCTCCATTCTGGCGATGTCATCATCTGAAGCTACATTTATTTCAGCGACTGTATGACACATTTCTATCCCTTCAATAACCTCAGTACCTACAACTTCCATTGTCATAGTTTCACCGGTGTTAGGATCTGTCATTTTCACGGTTGTACCTATCGGACAAGCTTCATTTTCTGAACCTTCAGCATAGTTTATATCGATTTTTTCTCCATCATCACCATGGATAGTAATGGATTCTTCTTTGTCGCTACATCCTGATACTGCCAGTGACAATACTAATATTACAAGGAATACAATCATTTTTTTTTGCATAATACGCTCCTTTTTAGGAAAAAAAGATTTGTATCCTCATTTAAATGTATCGATTTGTTTTTGTCTCGAAGTTAATTGTACAGTGTAAACAGACCAACGATATATCCAAAATAGGCTACAAGTATCAGGCCACCTTCCCATTTTTCCAGTTTCTTTCCGGTGATGCCGAATATCAGCAGAAGTATCATTATCAGTACCATAAATGGAAAATCGTATGACAAGGATTGCGGAAGTATTGTCAAAGGTCTGATCTGGGATGATGCACCAAGGATGAGTGCAATATCCATTGTGTTTGCACCGAGTATGTTTCCTATGGAAATATCCTGATGTCCTTTCAGGGTAGCTGAAACAGCTGTAATGAGTTCAGGCAACGATGTTCCAAGGGCAACCAGTGTAAGGGCTATGATCATTTCAGGAATTCCCAGCCACTCAGCAATTGTTATGCCTGCATCAACAAGAATACGGCTGCCAATTACAACAAGCATTGCACCTACAATGAAAAGTAAAATATCCTTTTTCAACTGGTTTATGGGTACTTTTTCCCTTAGTTCTTCATTTCCATCAAAAATAGCACGTTGAAGGCGGAAGTTGTAATACATGAACCCTAGAAATACCAGTAATAGCAGGATTCCGTCAAATGAGGATATTACGCCGTCATATGCTACAACTATCATAAGGAGTGCAGATCCTAACATGAACGCACCCTTACGAGTGAAACCATGAAGCTCTATCGGGATTGCTTTAATGACTATTATAGCGCCTAATACAAGACCTATATTGCATATGGCAGAACCTACGGCATTTCCCACCGTCATTTCCACATGATCAAGGTACGCTGCCATTGCAGAAACTGTGAATTCTGGTGCAGTAGTCGCAAAACTGACGATAGTAGCTCCTATGATTATCTTTGGGATACCACTTTTCTCGGAAATAGAAACCGCAGATTCTACAAACCAGTCGGCACCTTTTGTGATCATCACCAGGCTTACGAGCAATAATGCAACCGTTACAAGCATGAGGGATTCTATAGATTCCCATGGGATTTAAACGTAAGTGAGAATAAAAAAGAGACTCAAAAATAAAATGAGAAAGAAACCATGAAAGGTTTCTGTCGTAATTTATTCTTTCTTTTTTCCATGGATGAATGCAAGTCCGAGAATAGCTATCATTGGAAGTACTATTGTTGGGAATTCAGGAATATTAGTCTCAACAGGTGTTTCACATTTCTCATCTTCAGCCTCTTCCAAAACCGGGCTTGTTGATGTTATAGCTCCGACTGCATCCATATCGGCACCTTCATATGATTTACCCTTGTTGAGTCCGGTAAGATCAATGAGTTTGACGTAACTATATTTTTCGTTTTTGAGCACACCATCTACTGCATCTATATCAAACAATGTTTTCTTGTTGGCATTACCGATCTTTATCCAGTTCTTGCCATCTGTGCTTATAAAAACCTCTACAAGTTCTTCTGTGAAAATGCCAGTTTCAAAAACAGCCAGATCATAGCTATTGTCTCCAGAAGTTGTCAGGGAATTGTCTGTAAATTTTACAATAGCATAACCCTTTGTTCCAAGACTTACACATTTGTTGTTTGGTTTTCCAAGTATCTTATTTATATCACCGGCAGATGCACCACCATTAAGTTGGCAATCCACTATCTCATCTGCAAAGGACATGGCACCGGAAGAAAATTCCACATCTCTATAAGCAGTTCCCAGAGCAGGACTGATACTCACGAGGGATATTATTAAAGTAACAACTAATACCAATAACAGTTTTTCAAATTTCATTGTAACTATTCAGCCTAGCTCACTTCCACCAAGCTGATTTCTTCATCCACGATCAATTCTGCAACTTTGGAACAAATGAATTGCCATAAAATATTGCACTAATTGCATCGATAACAGATTCAGAATTCTTATTAACAGTAGACACGTATCCTCTTATACGGCAGAAATTTTTTGCACCCTGTTTACTGCGGAAAGTACCTGATATCTTCTGCTGTACTTTCGTCATTCTGATATCTCTTTCAGCCTGATTGTTATCAAACGGAACGTTTTGGTCGTACATAAATCGCAAGATATCCTCTTTATGGCCAATAAACCTATCCAGCAAATTCTTTACCGTGGTCTGCTTCTTACGTCCTCGTTTTTTAGACCGCACATTTGATTCCGGATCAGGAGGATTTTCATTCACTCCTAAACAAGTTATGTGATCATAATCCTCACTGAACCTTTGAATTAGCTCAGTATCTAAAAGATCATTATCAACATGATGTTTAATGCATATCAAGAGATCACTCATTATCTTTGTCCACTGTTGATCACTGTTTTCGGAAGCTCCAGTTAACTCTCGTAATAAATGTGCATTACATAATGAATGTTGACATTCATATTTGTTGTACGGTTTCCAAAAATCATGTGTTGCAACACCAGTGTAACCTGGTAATATGCCCATAGCATCCATTGCTTCTGAGCCCCTTTTGCGATGTGCAAAATAATAGGTCAGTTTGTCTGTACCTGCCACATGAAGCCAATTACGAACTGCATTTATTCTCATTCCTGTTTCATCCAGATTGATGACAGGAGATTCTTTCAGGAGATGTTTCACTGTATTTTCAAAAGCTCCAAGCTTCTCAAAACAACTACGTTCCGTGTTCACCAAAGTAGCAGGACTTATCTTGCATCCCAAAATATCAGAGAACAACTTGGTAACACGCTGATAAGGAAGTAATTGGTAAGTGTGCAAATAAACTGCAAATGACTTAACTCGATGACCGTATTGAGTCGGCTGAGTTACACCATCTGGAAAAAGAGCTTTGTTTACATGAGAACATTTGGGACATGTTTTAATCTCGCAACGATGTTCAATGCAATTGATAGTTATAGGAGGAATGTCAAAGACCTGTCTTCTTTCATAGTCAGAGGGAACAGAAGCTAACGATCTCCCACAATTGACGCATTGATTAACAGGATGAACAATAACTTCATCCGGATCATCATTTATTCTTAATGTAGTACCAGGATGACCGTTTTGACCACCTACATGCTTATTGGTCTTTTTTCTTTGACTTTTAACGGTTGGTTTATTCCGTGCATAAGAATCAGTAGAAGGTGGTTTGCTACTGTTGCGACTATTCTTTTCAAGCATTTCTTCCAAATGCCTGACACGCTCTTCAAGTTGTGCAATTTGGAGAGATTGATGTTCAATTATCCCAAGTAATCGAGTTACAAGTTCTACTACTGCTTCTGGACCAGCTTCATAAACTGCAAGTATTTCTTCGCGGTCTATACAAATCCCCTCAGATTGATAGACGTTTTTTATGATATTTTACTGAATATTTTTTAACACATAGAATGAAGCCATAGTATATTGTTTTTTGCATCATTAAAACAGTCAGGCTGAATAGTTACATTTCATTTAAGTAACCACCTTTTTTTGTGTACCAAATTATTCGGTTTTACCCGGATAAATTATTGTACTAAAGTTAATTACTTATAAGCATTCCTAAATTATAGTTGTTCACTTAACATTCATAACTTATTTTTCAGAAACTTATCAATCCATTTTCTTGCGAAACTAATCTTTGATGAACAACTAATAAACGTCTCAGCAATCAGATTTTTCATATGGTCAAGATCTTTCACAAAATTACAAGAAATTATTCTTTTGACGCTCTTCCAGATGAATTCTATTGGATTCAAGTCTGGCGAATATGGAGGTAAATAGACCAATTCGATGTCATTTGCCTGTGCAAAATCCAATGTATCTTTTGCTCGATGTGATCTAAAATTGTCGAGAATGATTACAATTCTTTTTCCTATGTTACTGTTTTTTACAGTTGACAGAAATGAACATACATCTTCTTTGGTTGAATGTTCCTTAAAATTTATAACTGAATTACCATTCAATGCATAAAACCCGAAGGAGTTTGCTTTTAGCCTGGTTGTGTTTTTGAAGATAACAGGTTTATTGAAAGACCATAAACGAACTGTATTTGATGTTGTTTGTGGAGATGATTCATCAAGAAAGCCGATAACGCAACCATCATCGATTAATGGTAAGTTTTTTTTAAACGGTCTTCTGCGTCTTCTGGTCTTCGATGATCATGTGTATAGGGTTTGCCATGATGCATGCCAAACTTTTTCAAGATGACTAATATTTGCTTAATGGTGTATTGAACTTTAAACTCATTATATATGAGTTCCTGAACTGCTTTTGTTGACCAGTCATCACGCTCATGTAACATGGTCTTTAGTTTTTCTTTTTGGTCATTAGTGAGTTTTGAAGGGCAACCTCCTGAAAACCTGGGTTTCAAACCTTTATATCCGTCTTGATTCCACCGTTCTTGCCATTGATATGCAACGGGTTTTGATATCCCTACAAGTTTAGCCGCTTCATTAACTGAAGCACCTTCATAACGGTGTTTAACAAAATACAAACGTTGTAGAACTCTTGTATCTTTCTCTAACGACTTAATATGTTTAAGCAATTCCTCTAATGAAAGATGATGCTCTATCAGAATTTGTTCTGGTTTAGCCATGAAAAATAGTTGTATCTCTTAAGTAATAAATGTTTAGTTAATAACTATAATTTTGAACCAATATTTGACATAAAATATAATATACTCTAAATATCACTCAAGTCCAAGCATGGTAACGGCTAAAACTATCATTATTCCCAGAGCGACCATACGCACAGAATGCTTTATCATACTCTGTTTTGCCAGTTTACCGGAATACATTCCAAGAATGGATAGGACTGATATACTGCAAATAATTGCTGCTTCAAGCATGTGTTCATCAAGAAGCAAGAATGGAAGTATCGGGACAAGCGAACCGAAAAAGCTTGCTCCTCCGTGGAAGAATGAGTCACTCCATATCTTCTTCTTTGTGTCCTGCTCAAGTATTGTGCTATTGAGACTTCGCAGCAGGGGTTTTTCCAGTTCAGCGAGGTTCCCATATTCTACGGCACTTTCAGCAAGGTATGAGCCAATACCATTGGTAAGTGCCAGGGCAACAGCTCCGCCCAAAGCGGCATTCATAACGATTGTAGGATCACTGGAAACGTGGGATGTACCGATCACAACACCAAGAACGGCCAGTATCCCGTCTATACTGCCAAGGATTATGTATCGACCATGTTCAGTTTTCAGCTTAAAGCCTTTTGTATTAAAACGAGGTATTTTATTCATAATGATCTTCTTATCCTAAAGTCAGGTTAAAGACACACACAAAGCTTATTTTGTTTTCGGATATTATCAAGGTTAAACTTATTGCATATGGTAAAATAGAGATTCTATTATTCACAGAGGAATTATCCTATGAAAGTTCACCCAAGATGTTCATATTGCTTGCTATCCCGGGTTCACCTGGAAGCGGAACTGTCAACTGATGATGAAGAGCTTATGCATAAAGCAATTCTCGGTGGTATAGAAGTATTGAATTCTCTCTATCAGCCGGGTATGCCTGCGGGAGAGTTATCCACACCTATACACAGGAAAACCTATGAGATACTAAACGACAATGATCCATATCTTAAAATGAAAGAACTGAGTAGCCAGACTGCACTCAGATTCATGCCGGTCATACGTTCACATGTATTTAACGGCGATGGGGATGATATCGCCACATTCAAACGTGCAGTTCTTGCAGCTGTAATAGGCAATTATTTCGATTACGGTGTCATGGGACTTGAAGTGCCCATTGATATTTTTGATGAGACGTTTAAGGAGCATTTCACACGCGGACTGGACATAGATGATACTGATAAGATGCTTGACAAGCTCAGCAATGTTGTATATCTGGCTGACAATTCCGGTGAGATCCTGATAGATACTCTTATGTTCGAGATCATCAAAAAAATGGGTGGGAAGATAACTCTTGTTGTCAGAGGTGCACCAATACTTAATGATGCAACCATGGAAGATGTCAAAGAGTTCGGCATTGACGAAAAGGTTGACCGTGTACTTACCACAGGTTCCAATGCAATAGGGATTCGCTTTGAAGAGGCGCCACAGGAGCTTAAGGATGCACTTGAGAATGCTTCACTTATTATAAGTAAGGGAATGGCAAATTACGAGACATTGTCAGAAGAGAATTATAGACCAATAGCATATTTACTTAAGGTGAAATGTGATCCTGTAGGAGAGGATATCGGTGCACCTAAAGGCTGTTCAGTAGCCAAGTTACTTGAATAGGAGGAACATCTATGTGTGAACTTAAAGTTATTCTTATCAACGGTGAAACCCGCAGTATGGTGATGGAATCCGTTACAAAGATGATCGTTGACGGGGAGAATATTGACCTTTATGGAATACTCGGGGAAAAAGAGACTGTAAAGGGATTGATAAAAGAGATCAATTTTGGAACCGGGGAAGCTATTATACTTCATAAGTGATTTTTTCATATACTATAAATTTATTAATAATTTGAAGTCAAATACAAATAATATAAGATAGGATGGAACTAAGATGTCAAAAGTAAAAGTTGCAATAAACGGATATGGTACCATTGGTAAACGAGTTGCTGATGCTGTCACCGTGCAGGACGATATGGAAATAATCGGTATTGCTAAAACAAGACCAAATTATGAAGCATTTATTGCACACGATAAAGGATATAATGTATACACATTAGCCAACAGGGTTGATGCTATGAAACAGGCAGGTATCCCTGCTGCAGGTACAGTAGACGACATGATCGCAAAGGCTGATGTTGTAGTTGACTGTACACCAGGTGGTATCGGTGAGAAGAACAAGGCACTTTACGAGAAAGCAGGTGTCAAGGCTATCTGGCAGGGCGGGGAAGCCCATGAACTTGCAGGTTGCTCATTCAACGCAGAAGCAAACTATGCTGAAGCATTGGGTAAGGACTTTGTGAGGGTCGTATCATGTAACACAACTGGTCTGTGCAGGGTCATTTATCCACTCGATCAGGAATATGGTGTAAAGAAAGTCCGTGTTACGCTCATGAGAAGAGCTGCTGATCCAAATGATATTAAGACAGGGCCTATCAATGCAATTGTACCAAACCCAATTAAGCTTCCTTCTCATCACGGACCTGATGTGAAGTCTGTTTTACCACATATTAACATAGCTTCAACTGCAGTGAAGCTGCCTACGACTCTGATGCACTTGCATACCCTCAACATCGAAATGGAAAAGGAATGCACTACTGATGATGTCAAAGCACTGTTCTCAAAGCAGCCACGTGTAAGGATGATCGGCCAGGGAATAGGTTCTACAGCAGAGGTAATGGAACTTGGAAAGGACCTTGGGCGCCCAAGGGGCGATATGTGGGAGAACTGCGTATGGGAAGACTCTGTTACAATGTATGAGGGAGAGCTTTACTTCTTCCAGGCAATTCACCAGGAATCCGATGTCATTCCAGAGAATGTCGATGCTATTCGTGCCATGATGGAACTTGAAACCGATGGTGCAAAGTCTGTAGCAAAGACCAACAAGGCAATGGGACTTTAATACGAGCTCAAATCTCATGCAATGCACAAGTGAGTTCCTGGAGTTTAGTGAGAGGATTGCTGATGTAGTGCATGAGGCAATTAAAGATCTTGTCGGCACAACTGATGCCGGCAGGGTCCTTTATATTGGTGCGGATGGAACACCAACCAAATTAATAGATGATGTTTCTGAAAAAGCCATTTTTACATTAATTGAAAAGGAAAAAAATCCTTTCAGAATCATCAGTGAGGAAGCTGGAGAAAAGATATTTAGAACATCTCCTGTTTATACTCTTATAATCGATCCAATTGATGGGACATATAATGCATGTTCCGGAATACCTTTTTACAGTCTTTCAATTGCCATTGCAAGAACTGATCTGAATGATCTTTGTTTTGGATATGTAAAAAATCTGGCAACAGGGGATGCGTTCTATGCAGAGGCTGGAAAAGGTGCTTATCTTAATGGCACAAAGATAAAACCATCCGGGAATTCTGAACTCAGTAGATTCTGCATGAGCATTTATGGTTATAGGTCTAACACAAAAGAAACTGCAATTCTCTCTTCAAATGTCAGAAGGGTAAGAAATCTTGGTAGTGTTGCACTTGAATTATGCTATGTAGCTTCAGGAATGATTGATGCTTTTGCAGATGTCAGGGGAACAATGCGCATGACCGATGTAGCTGCAGGCAAGCTCATTATAGAGGAGGCCGGAGGCATTGTTACCGATGGATGCGGTGAATCTTTAAAGCTGGAAGACAAAGTAATGAGTAAGGTTAGTGTAATTGCATCCAACGGGAATGCACATGAAAATATCTTAAAGCTTTCTACAGGGATAACACATGACAGTCAGTAAAATCGGAATTGTATCACGATTTGATCAGCAAGATGCCCTTGATATGGTCAGAAAAGTCTATGATACGTTTAGATCTAAAGTGGAAATTTACCTTTCACCCAAGACGGGTGATTATCTTGGTATTACAAATAATCTGCTCCCGGTTGAGAAAATGCGTGAATGTGGCGTGGAGTTTATCATTTCTGTGGGGGGTGATGGTACGGTACTCAGGAATATTTCTAAGATGAAGGATCCGTTGCCTGTGCTAGGAATCAATATGGGTACTCTTGGTTTTCTTGTTGATGTACCACCGGAAGATGCTATCAAGGATATTGAGGATGTGCTGAAAGGTTTCACATATACTGAGCGCTCCAGACTCAGCGTGTGCCTGAATGGGGAGAGGCTATATGATGCAACTAATGAGATAGTTCTAATAACGGCAAGACCTGCAAAGATACTGACTTTCAGGATATCCATTGATGATTCACACATAGAAGATGTGAGGGCAGATGGTGTTGTACTTGCAACTCCTACAGGATCTACTGCATATGCTATGAGTGCAGGTGGGCCAATAGTCGATCCTCGGGTAGATGCGTCGATCATAGTTCCGCTGGCACCTTTTAAACTTTCTTCAAGACCATGGATCGTTCCGGGTGACAGTACTCTAAAAGTGGAAATAATGGTTCCTGAAAAAGAAGCCGCAGTTGTCATAGATGGTCAGCATTCCTATAATATGAAAGAAAATGATGTTGTCACAATAACAAAGGCTGAGAACCCTGCAAGATTTGTAAGTAGTTCTATAAACGGATTTTATGAGAAGGTACAGAGTAAACTTGCCTGAAAATGGCGCAACTTTGCCATGGGAGCATATTCTGGACAAATTAATAAAAGATGCATTCAACTGCCTTCTATTCACTAGATAAAAGTTGCTCTTGGAATATGCCGAAAAAATAGAAACTATCTTAAAATACCGAAATCTTATATATTGGAACTGGAAATTGACCAGCAATCACAGGAGTCAATATTATGTCAGAAAGTAAAGATTACTCAAGAAACAAGCTTATCGATCATTTGAATTTGCCACCTCTTGATGTTGAGATTTGTGATGTGACACTGCGAGATGGTGAGCAAACACCTGGAGTAGTTTTTACAAGGGAAGAAAAGATTGCTCTTGCAATGAAACTGGACTCAGTTCACGTGGATATCATTGAAGCTGGATTTCCGGTAGTTTCTGTTTCTGAAAAGGAAACGGTCAAAGAAATTGCTAACATGGGACTCAACGCACGAACATGTTGTCTTTCCAGGTCAAAATTGAGCGATGTCGAAGTAGCTGTTGATTGTGATGTTGACTTTATCAGTATATTCATTGCAATGTCAGATATGCATCTCAAATATAAATATCATAAGAGCTGTGAAGAGATGTTTTCCTGTGCCATGGAAGCTGTTGAGTATGCAAAGGACCATGGAGTAGGTGTCAGGTTTGCAGCAGAAGATGGCAGCAGGACTGATCTAGATGTGCTGAAAACTGCTTTTAAAGCTGCTGAGGAATACAAAGTTGATTATGTAAGTATTGCTGATACGATAGGTATTCTGACTCCAAGTACAACTCATTATCTTGTCAGTGAGATCAGGAAGGCAGTAAAGACTCCTATTTGTATCCACTGTCATAATGACCTTGGTCTTGCAACGGCAAATACCCTTGCTGCTGCCGAGGCTGGGGCTAAGCAGCTTCATACTACTGTTAATGGTATAGGGGAGCGTGCAGGTAATGCTTCACTTGAGGAGTTACTTGTTTCACTGAGAATACAATATGGTATAGACAGGTATGATACCACAAAGTTAACTGAGCTTTCAGGACTTGTAAACGAATTTTCAGGACTTGGGACTGCAGTAACGAAGGCAATTGTCGGAAAGCACGCTTTCTCTCATGAATCAGGTATCCATGTATGTGCAATCCTTGAAGAACCACGCACTTATGAGCTATTCAGCCCGGAAATGGTTGGTGGTAAGCGTCATCTTATTGTTGGTAAACATACAGGCATGAAAGCTCTGAAAGGAATAGTAAGCAACATGGGGTATGAGCTTTCAAAAGAAGAACTTACTACACTTCTTGACAGGATAAAAAACTGTACAGAAACAAAACATGGTATCTCACCATCAAAACTTGAATCGATGGTGATTGAAACAAAGAAGCATTAATAATCTATTGAGGCTTCTTTTTTGTTTCGGGAACCGCGCACAAATTCACCATCTTTGGCACCATTTCTATCATTTTCCTGTGGGTTTACATCGTCATTGTAATTCATTTCATCGTTCTCAAGCAGGATAACGTAATCCGCAGAGTTTCTCAAGGCTGTTGAAAAACCGGGTTCGACACCAAAGATGATGGTCTCTTTACCATGTTCGTTTGCTTTATTCAGCAATGGTTTGAAATCTGCATCCCTTGTGACAAGTGCCATCGTATCGATCGTTGGGTTGTACACAAGTTCCATTCCTTCCACTGCAAGCCTTACATCAACATCACTGGAACATATAATAGGTTCAAATCCATTGTTTTCAATAGCTTCTACAAGTTTATCAGATGCATACTGGTTCAGGAACACTCTTCCAATCTTGACATTGCCGTATTCTTTCAGGACATCCCTGATCTCTTCGAGGTTAACATTAAATTCCTTGCGCAATACATTGGGACCATCTACAAGAAGACCAATGCTTCTTCTTCCAGTTTCTTTTTTAGTACTAAGGTATTTGACAATAGAATTCAGTCCGGTTTTCACGTTAGCCATGATGCCTCACTATAATTATAATTGATAATAGGATCGATCATAATGATCACGTTCAATAATTTCAATAAATACAATACACACTATAAATATTATTTATGTATATTTAATTTAAAATCACATACTACTAAAAACACGCTATCTTGATGATAGCAACATAGCAGAAATTCTATTCAGGCCACACTTTCCCATTTATTTAGTGCCCCAGTATTTCAGCTAGCGATTTCTTTGTTATAATTGTTTTTGATATTGAATTTGTATCCAGCATGAAATAGTTTACAATCCTCCCCTGAATTTTTCTTCTTGTAAAAAGAATTTCTCCGCCATGTTTTATAAACGTATCCATTACTTCTTCAAACTGGTCTTTTTCCATATCCGTAAGTTCTATCAGACTCTCCCCATCAAGTATCCAGTTGTAGACTTTTAGAAGAGTTATTTCCCGTACTCTTTTGAGTTTCTCAGTGTCTTTAAAATCATCAACGTAAACCGAGCGTTTGAGTTCCGGAGACCAGCCAGCAAGTTTCTCCTGCATATCAATGAACTGGATTGGGATTATTTCATTTTCTTCAGGTCTGGGAAAAAGTCTTGCAAGGTGATTCTGAGCTTTTACCAGCAAGATCACCTTCTGTAATAATTAGTATCATATGAGTTATATTTTATTTGAGCACGTTTAATTCGCATGCCCATAAGCACACCTACGAGAATTCCACTCAGATGAGCAGTGTGGGCTATCATGTCATTCGCACCCAGCAGGACAAAATCAAACAATGCGAAAAGAATCAAAGCCTGTGTGATCTTCATTGGAATGAAGTAGACATAGACCTTAATCTCGGGGGCTATTATTGCAAGAGCTGCAAAGACGCCCATTATGGCACCACTGGCACCTACAACGGGGATATATGGGGATTTGCTAGTCATGGAATATGCTATGGCTGCAACAAGGCCTGCTGTGAAGTACACATATAAGAATACTTTTTTCCCGGCTCTTCTTTCCAGTTCGGGACCAAAGAAAAAGAGTACCAGCATATTGAATAAAATATGTGTGAAATCTGCGTGGATGAACATATGGGTTACTAATGTCCATGGGCGCGCAAATATTAAAGCAGGAACCAGCTGGAAAGCCTGTTGAAAGCCTGGTATGATTATCTGCAAAATAAAAGAAAATATACAAAGGTAAATGATTGCCATTGGGGGGCTGCTTTTTATGGAATGGCTGATATTTCGACCTACGCCCTTTGCCGCACTTTTTGCTGCATACTTCGCAGTGTTCTTCAAAGCATCTTTGAATACATCCTCAGTTCCACTGCTCCCGTATCCCGGACTACCGCTGTACTGCTTGTCTTGCTTGAGCTGTTCAAGCCCCACGCACGCATGCTGTTCAGGGAGCCTGTGCCTCGAACAAAAGTTTTTTCCACAAAAACGGCACTTAAAAGGTATATTTTCTTCTTTGCCGCATATCCAGCATTTTTTGTCCAAATCATTCACCATGATACAATGATTCTCTATGGTAAACAGGCATTAAATAAAACAATTTCTGATAAATATGAAATATGAAGCAATATATTGTCAAGAACAATCGTGATAGATATCGGAAAACTTATATGTGAAAATTGTATATTCCTGTCAATTATTACTCATATGCCCGAATATGATCTTCTGATTATTCTTTATGTGAAACATTGGAAAATGGTCACAAATAATCATGATAGATTCTGGAAACTTTTTTATATAGGGTGGTGCTATTAGAATATCCAAAACAATAGTTTCAAACATATTCCTAAAAAATGTACACATAATAATTAGTCATACGATATTTTTTTTCGTAGCACTATTACACCCATAAAGGAGGACAAAACAAAATGAGCGACGATATATCATCTGGGCAATTTTCCATTGACGAACTGGAAAATGTTCAGATCACAATTGGCAAGATCGTAGGTGCCATCGAGAAAACAGCAGAAAAAGAAGGAGTTGAAGTAGGTCCGACTCCAAAACCAGGGATCTCAGATTTGAGAGAGTGGGATCACAATCTTCTTTCACGTTATCAACCAGTATATACTCCTGTCTGTGACCAGTGCTGTTATTGTACTTTTGGTAAATGTGATCTTGGAGGCAACAAAGAAGGTGCTTGTGGTATTAATATGGAATCCCATCAGGCCCGTGAATTTTTGCTTAGGGTTATCACTGGTGCAGCTGCGCATGCAGGACACGGACGTCACATGCTACATCATCTTATAGGTCTCCATGGTCGTGATCATCCCATTAATGTCGGATCTTCAAACCTGCTAGCTCCAAACACTCAGGCAGTAACTGGCATAACGCCTGAGACACTTGGTGATTTGGAGGAGGTAATGGACTATGTAGAGGAACAACTCACTCAGCTGCTCGCAACGATCCATGCAGGACAGGAAGGTGCGGCAATTGACTTTGAATCAAAGGCAATGCATGGTGGAATGCTTGACCACGTTGGAATGGAAGTATCTGACATCGCTCAGATATCATGTATGGGAATGCCAAAATCAGATCCTGAAGCACCGCTTGCAGAAATTGGAATGGGCTGCATTGATTCAACAAAACCTGTACTACTTGTTATCGGGCATAATGTTGCAGGTGTAACTAACATTATGGATTACATACACGACCATGGTCTGGAAGACAAGATGGAGCTTGCCGGTCTGTGCTGTACTGCAATCGATATGACACGTTACCAGATGGAACACGGTGGCAAACCACATGCAAAGATCATCGGTAGTCTGGCAAAAGAACTCAAAATGATACGCTCAGGTGTTCCTGACGTAATTGTTGTCGATGAACAATGTGTCAGAGCTGATGTACTTGATGAAGCAAAGAAGCTCTCAATACCTGTAATAACTACTAATGATAAGATTATGTATGGTCTTCCAAACAGATCAAAAGACAGTGCAGCAGCCATAATCGAAGACCTTTCAAGCAGAAAGGAACCAGGGGCTCTTATTCTGGATTTCGATCTACTTGCTGACGTTTCAGTAGAACTTGCTATCAAGATGTCTAAAATAAGGGATGAAATGGGCATTACAGCTCTACCAACTGAAGAGGAGCTTCAGGAATTTTCAGTGAAATGTGTCCAGTGTGGTGCATGTGAAATGGACTGTCCTGACAACCTTCCAATAATGGCAGCTATGAAGGCAGGAATTGACAAGGATTTCAGCAAGTTCGAGTATCTACATGACAAATGTATTGCATGTGGAAGGTGTGACCAGGCATGTCCAAAGGAGATTCCTATTCTTAATATGATAGAGAAGTCATCCCAGAAACTCATCCGTGAGGAGAGGGGATTCATGCGTGCAGGCAGAGGGCAGATAAGTGACTCTGAAATTCGTGAAGAAGGTGTCAACCTCGTTCTTGGAACAACGCCTGGTATTATTGCAATGGTTGGATGTTCCAACTATCCGGATGGCACAAAGGATCTGTACACAGTTGCAGATGAGATGCTTAAGAGGAATTACATCGTGCTAATGTCGGGATGTTCCGCAATGGACCTTGGTATGTACAAGAACGAACACGGTGAAACCCTTTATGAGAAATATCCTGCAAAATTCCTTGCCGGTAACCTCATTAATGTAGGTTCATGTGTTTCCAACGCACACATTACAGGAACGGCTATCAAAGTAGCTGCTATATTTGCACAGAGGCAGGTTTCTGGTAATTATGAGGAGATTGCTGACTACATCACAAACCGTATTGGTGCGGTAGGTGTTGCATGGGGGGCATACTCGCAGAAGGCATCTTCCATTGCTACCGGATGTAACAGACTTGGTATTCCTGTAGTTGTAGGGCCACATGGTTCCAAGTACAGAAGGGCACTCATTGGTAAGCCATATCAGAAAGAAGACTGGAAGGTGTATGATGCAAGGGATGGTTCAGAAATGCCGATTCCTGCTTCACCAGAATTCCTGCTGACAACAGCAGACACTATTGAAGAGCTTCTCCCTATGCTTGCAAAGAACTGTATCCGTCCATCCGATAACAATATGGGTAGAATGATCAAACTTACTCACTATATGGAACTCAACCAGAAGTACCTCGGTCACATGCCTGAGGACTGGTATAAGTTCGTAAGGACCGAGACTGACCTTCCACTTGCGAAACGTGAGACACTTCTCAAGATGCTTGAAAAGGACCATGGATGGGAAATCGACTGGAAACGCAAAAAGATCCTTTCAGGACCAACGATGAAATCAGATGTTTCCGCTCAGCCTACAAACGTAAAGAGACTCTGCAAGGGGGAATGTTAAGTGGTAGATACAACCAAGAACACGCAGATCTACACCACATGGGGTAGGAAAGTAGCAAAACCTGTAAATCCGAATGTGGCAGCAAAAATAATCACAAAGGCAAAGAGACCTCTTCTTGTTGTTGGATCAGAGATCTTAAAAGATGAACTGCTTATAGAGAAGACGATTGCCATCGCAAAGACAGGTGTTCCGGTAGCTGCTACCGGACATTCTATTACTGCTCTTGTGGACAGGGATATTGGTGCTAAATACATCAATGTCCATTCACTTGGTACTTTCCTTGCTGACAAGAACTGGACTGGTCTTGATGGACAGGGTTCATATGACACTATCCTTTTTATTGGACACAAGAAGTATTATCTTAACCAGGTGCTTTCCGGTCTTAAGAACTTCACAGACCTAAAGACCATTTGCATTGAGAGGCACTTCATGCAGAATGCTTCATTGTCCTTCGGGAACCTTAAACCTGAAGTACACCATGAGGCGCTTGACGAATTTATTGAACATTTATAATTTTATTGGTGACTACACGGAGAACTAATTATGGCAGATGAATTCCCTTTTGAAATATCTCCTATGTTTGAAGGAGAGAGAATTAGAAAAGATGGTATGTATGCAGAACTTGCAGGTCCAAAGTCCAAAGGCTTTGAACTCGTGAGGGCAGCAGAGATGGACGATGTGGAAGACGGCAAGTTCACACTTATCGGTCCTGATCTTTCAGACATGGAAGCAGGTTCCAGACATCCCCTTGCAATGATATACAAGATCGCAGGAGAACTTGTAGAACCTGATCTTGAGTCCATTGTAGAAAGAAGGAACCATGAATTCCAGAACTACATACAGGGTTTCATGCACCTGAACCAGAGAGACGATGTCTGGATGAGGGTCAGCAAAGATGCAGTTGAGAAAGGTATGACCTCTTTTGAGCCTGTCGCACAGGCTATTATGATGCTCTTTAAGAACGAACTTACATTCATAGAGAGTGTTGAAGCTATTTATATCACAGATATGGCCGAGATCGAGAAAGAGATCGAGAATGCAAGAGGAGTCTACAAGGCAAGGGACGAGAGAACCCGTGACCTTCACGATGAGGATGTTGACACATTCTACGGATGTACCCTTTGTGCATCATTCGCTCCAACCAATGTTTGTGTAGTAACACCGGACAGGGTTTCACTTTGTGGTGCGATCAACTGGTTCGACGGCAGGGCAGCAGCAAAGGTAGACCCGGAAGGTCCACAGTTCGCAATTCCAAAAGGAGACCTCGTCGACGCAGAATCCGGGGAATACACCGGTGTCAATGAAGCTGCAAAGAAATTATCCAGTGGCGAATATGATCGTATAAAGCTTCACTCATTCCTAGAGTACCCACACACGTCCTGTGGATGCTTCGAGGTTGTAGGATTCTACATCCCTGAAGTTGATGGTATTGGGTGGGTAGACAGGGACTTTGCAGGCACAGCACCAAATGGGCTTCAGTTCTCAACCATGGCAGGACAGACTGGTGGAGGTAAACAGGTTGTTGGTTTCCTTGGAATCGGTGTCAATTACTTCCGTTCACCAAAGTTCATCCAGGCAGACGGCGGCTGGGAAAGGGTCGTATGGATGCCAAAGATGCTTAAGGACAAGGTATTTGATAGTATGCCAGAGGATATCCGCGACAAGATCCCAACTGAAGAAGAAGCAGCGGATATTGACAGTCTCAAAACCTTCCTCAAGGAAAAGAACCACCCAATACTTGAAAGATGGGTAGAGGAAGAAGAGGAAGCACCTGAAGAGGAAGAAGCACCTGAAGCAGCAGCTCCACAAGCAGGATTCGCTACTCCACAGATGATGCAGGCTGCAAACTTCATGCCATCCATGCCAATGATGAGTGGCGGTGGATCTGGTGGTGTAAAGATCGTCCTGAAGAACGCAAAGGTCAGTATCGAAAAAGTGATTATCAAGAAACAGGACTAAGAGTGGTCTTTTGTGGCTAAGATTATTGCAGTGACTGGTAAAGGCGGAACAGGGAAGACGGCAACGACCAGTCTTCTCATTCGCCATCTTACAAAAGGTGATAAAGTCGTTCTTGCCGTTGATGCGGATCCGGACACCAACCTTCCCGAAACACTGGGATGTGAAACCAACAAAAGCATTGGTGATATCAAGGAATTCATGCATGATGAGCGTGACAACCTTCCTCCTGATGTGAGCAAGGAATCCATTTTGGAAGGGAAACTCTATGAGATTCTTGAAGAGATGCCAGGATATGACCTGCTGGTCATGGGAAGGCCTGAAGGTTCAGGATGCTACTGTTATGTCAACAACCTGCTTCGTGGTATCATGAACAAGCTTGTGACAAATTATGACGTGCTCATCATTGACGCTGAAGCCGGGCTGGAACATTTCAGCAGGAAGATATTCAGGAATGTTGATGAACTTATAGTTGTCACTGATGGTTCACGCAGGGGACTGCGGACTGCAGAGCGTATACGGGAACTCGTGGGTGAACTGGAAACAGATGTTTCCAATATCTATGTTATCGCAAACAAGGTCACAGATGCAAACCGTGAAAGGATTGCCAGTACTGCTAATGAACTTGGCCTTGAACTAATAGGAATGATCCCTGTGGACGAGATGATAGTTGAAAGAGATCTCGCCGGGGAACCTTTATTTGATCTTCCGGATGATTCCGCTGCAGTACAGGAAGTTGAGAAGATCGCTCAGAAACTTGGTTTGTAACAAATATTATCATATGGTGGAATGCACATGACAAAGAAAATGAAATTATCGCAACTTAGTGATATGTTGCAAGATCTCGATGTGGAGTCACTGGAAGGCGTGACCATTGAAGGTGACATCGAGCTCAATATTAGTGGTGGTGGAGGCCTAAATCCTGCACTTGCCTATGCTCTGGGAAGCGAGATTTCCCAGATATCTCTTCACATGGCTAATATCGGAAGAATGCTTGGATTCCCTGCTGAACAATTGTTCGCATCTGCTTTTGGAATGGGTGAAATGCCCCAGCCTGAAACACTTCCAACTTCCCCGAAGATACAGGAACTACTTGCTTCCAAATTTGAGGTTGCAAAGGTAGACAACTGGAAGAATCCTATTCAGGAAGTTACACTTGGTGCAACATCAGGTGACGGTGGCTCAAGGAAGAGCACTGTGACCCTTGGTGGGGAGAATGCGCTTCCTTATTACTTTGACGCAGAGATGCCTCACAGGAACTATGTCACCATGGATGTCTTCGACATGCCAATAGGAATGGCAAAGTCCGTAAAAGGCAACTATGAAGATGTAATCAACGACCCGGCAGAATGGGCAAAGAAGGTTGTTCGTGAGTTCAATGCTGACATGGTAACCATTCACTTGATTTCAACTGACCCGCTCATCAACGATACTTCTGCAAAGGAAGCTGCAAAAGTCGTAGAGGATGTTCTGCAGGCAGTTGATGTACCTATCGTTATCGGTGGTTCAGGAAACCCTGAAAAAGACCCAGAAGTGCTCGAGAAGGCAGCTGAGGTTGCAGAGGGTGAGAGAGTATTGCTTGCATCTGCAAGTCTTAACCTTGACTACGAGAGAATTGCAAAGGCAGCCATGGATTATGGACATGTCGTCCTTTCATGGACACAGCTTGAGATCAATGCTCAGAAGGAACTTAACAGGAAACTCATGAAGCAGTGTAATGTCCCAAGGGACCGCATAATAATGGACCCAACCACAGCAGCACTGGGATACGGTCTTGACTATGCGTACACCAATATGGAGCGCATAAGACTTGCTGGTCTTATGGGTGACGATGAACTTACATTCCCAATGTCGTCCGGTACCACCAATGCATGGGGTGCTCGTGAGGCATGGATGGTCTCATCTCCACTTAAGCAGGACTCTGACTGGGGACCAAGGGAATATCGTGGACCAATCTGGGAGATCGTCACTGGTCTTTCACTCTCACTTGCAGGTAATGATATGTTCATGATGATGCACCCAACATCTGTACAGGTGCTGAAAGAAATTACACAGACACTCTACGGCTCTATCGAGTCTGAAGAAATAGACATCACCAACTGGATCGGAGCGGAGGTGTGATAAATGAAAATTAACAGTCCACTGGAAGCTTACAAGTTCCTGCCAGCCACTAACTGTGGTGAGTGTGGTGAACAGACATGTATGGCCTTTGCATCACATCTTATTGACAGGTCTCATAAACTCACAGATTGTACGCCAATACTCGAGCCTAAGTTCAAGAAGAAGTATGAAGAGCTCGATGCACTCCTGGCCCCTGAGATCAGGGAAGTTTTGATCGGTGTCGGTGAAAATGTCGCAAAGATTGGCGGAGATGATGTTCTTTACCGTCACAAGCTGACATTCTTCAACCAGACGCAGTTAGCATATGACGTATGGGACACAATGGATGAGAAGGATCTCGTTGAGAGAGTAAACCACATTCAGAACTTCAAAAAGTTCTATGTAGGTGACTTCCTCACTGTAGATATGGTAGCTGTGCGCTGCACATCCAATGATCCTGCTAAATTTGGGGCAGCAGTAAAGAAAGTTGTTGAAACAACAGACATGCCTATCATTCTCTGTTCATTTGACCCTGCAGTTCTTAAAGCAGGTCTTGAAGCTTCAAAGGGCAGGAATCCACTTCTCTACGCTGCAAACAAGGACAACTGGAAGGAAGTAGGAGAGCTTGCACTGGAGTACGATGTGCCTGTGACACTCTTTGCGCCAAATGACCTTGACCTTCTCAAGTCAATGGCAAAGACCTTTGAAGCAATGGGTACTGAGAAACTTGTACTCGACCCTGGAACATTCCCAACCGGCAAGCAGCTCAAACAGACCTTTACCAATTTTATAAAGGTACGCAGGGCTGGTATTGATGGCGACCGTGAAATCGCCTATCCAATAATGGCAGTTCCATTCACAGCATGGATGGCACATGATGACCCTGTAAGTGCATCTTACTGGGAAACCGTGGTTGCATCAGTGTTCACCATCAAGTACGGTGACATAATGATCCTCCACAGCACAGAGCCTTATGCAATGTTGCCAGAACTGCACATCCGTGACACTATCTACACAGATCCGAGAAAACCTGTGACTGTAGATCCTGGGATGTACAAGGTAGGAGAACCGACTGCAGATTCACCGGTGCTGTTTACAACCAACTTCGCTCTTACTTACTACACAGTAGAGAGTGATCTTGCATCTAACAAGATCGACTGTTTCCTCTGGGCTATTGATACCGATGGTATTGGTGTAGAGGCTGCAGTGGCTGGTGGGCAACTTACTGCTGCAAAGATCAAGAAGGGAATCGATGAATCCGGATTTGACCTGAAGAAAGATACAACCCACAATGCTATCGTCATTCCGGGACTTTGTGCACGTCTGCAGGGAGACATTGAAGACGAGACGGGTGCTAATGTCATGGTAGGTCCTGCAGATTCCGGAAGGTTACCTGGCTGGATGGAAAAGAACTGGCCACCACAGAAGAAATAAGACTGTTTCAAAGATGCTATGGTTTACATGGCATCTTTTTTTATCTATTTTATTTCTGGTTTTGTTAGTTTATTTTTATTCAAAAGAACATAGTTTCTGAACACAAAACTATTATACTATCTGTATGTCGTTTTATGTGGGATTAAATGGATATGATCATACGCCACCACAATAGCATAGAATTGACAAAGAACGGAAAACATTGCGTCATCATCGGTGATGTTAAAAGTGTAATGGATGAGCATATTAAAAAGATGGCCGAGTGGGCAACATGTTTGTGGGACTATGACAGGATAAGCATGTGGAAAAAATCAGATTCCATGAGTCCTGGTTATTTTCTACGTGACAGCCCGGAAGGTAGATACAAAGTACATGTCCTTGATGCCGATCAAAAAGCAGACCTTTTTGGAGGTGCACGCAAAGACAGCCCGTTGAAACTGGATAACTGGGAAAAAAAAGAGTTGCTTGTCTATGTGGACTGGTTTATTGAATAATTGTTCTTTGTGAGGGCAATAAAGTAAAATATATACATATCGGTGGAAATCAGTATCCACATTCATCGATCAATATTTCTTGAATACAATCTCTGTTGAGGTCTACTGATACCTCTGATTCCAGGTACTTCAAAAACTCGCATTTGCCGGTTTTTACAAAAATAACGCAATTTCTGCAATAAAGTTTTTTATTATCTTCAGAATAACCCAGTTCTTCTATCATACACATGCTTTTACTCCATTATCATGGATTATGATGGTTACCATATCCTTTGCGGAAGTTATTCTCCCGCATTCACTACAGTAATAGAATACATTAGATCCTATCAGCTGTCGCTTAAGTTCAATGTGACAATGCTCACAGCACAAATTTTCTTTCATTTTCATAAAATTTACTCCCCATGTATCTAAATGCAAAGATATTTACTTGGAACCTATTCCACCTATCATGAAGCGCATAAACTCCATATCTTCTTTATCCGTTGTTTCTTTGAATTGCCCGTTGACTATTAATTGTAAATTGCTATCAGTTGAATTATTTGTACATTTTTTCGTGTAATTCTGAATGTTTGGCATAAATTTTCCTCCACATTTCATCAAACTCTAATACACAATGCACAAATATATACAAGATGCATATAATCTATATATATATCGGTTTATTATATAGTTGCTATGGGCTAAGATGTTTAGTAACTGAGGTAATTAATTTTCACAATTACACAATACTGCATTATTATATTTAAATTTATATCTTAACATATTTAAGTGATACTTCTTATTAAGAATATCACAGCTATTTTCAATAAGTTATTTGTATCTGGATCTAATAGCAGACAGAAACATTATAAATACTGATTTAATGAATTGTATACACAGAGGTATTGGAATGAATGATGTCTTTTTCAGATCAGCAGAAGAAATTGGGCCTGAGAACACCCAGATAGACCAGATTGTAGATATTTTCCCTAAAATATCGCCTGTTAACAAAGGGGATATCGTTGCTATAAAAATACACCCTGGTGAACTGGGAAACACTACGTACATACGTCCTGTTATTGTAAAGACCGTAGTGGATCTTGTGAAAGAAGCAGGTGGTATTCCTTTTGTTACGGATACAACTGTGCTTTACAGTGGAAAGCGCTTCAATGGCGCCGATCTGTTATGTACAGCAGCTACTAATGGTTTTACGCACGGGAGTATGGGTGCCCCTATCATTTGTGCCGACGGGCTTTGGGGTGATGATTTTGTATCCGTGGGAATTGAGGGGGAAACAATAAGCGAGATCACTGTGGCATCAGCTATTGCAAAAGCTGATTCTATGATAATGATATCACATTGTAAAGGTCATCCTGCATCAGGATTTGGTGGGGCAATAAAAAACCTGGGAATGGGATGTCTGGATAAGAGAGGTAAGACTACTGTTCATGAGGTTGGAAAGCCTGACATTGACCACGACAAATGTGTGGGGTGCAAGAAGTGCCTCAAAGCTTGTCCATGGGATGCCTTGACTATTGAAAATGGGAAGGCCATTGTGAACAGGGATCTTTGCAGAGGCGAACTATCATGCCTTGGAAGCTGTAATTATCATGCTATCGTGCCTCCTGTAGATGCTCCGGTGAAAATGCAACAACGTCTTGGGGAAGCTGCCATGGGGCCAGTAAAACTTTTACCTGAAAAGATCGGATACATTAACTGGATATTCGACCTTACTCCCGGATGTGACTGCTTTAACTTCTCAGCACCAACTTTTGCAGGAGATGTGGGAATTACGGCTTCAAAAGACCCTGTTGCCATAGACAAAGCAAGCCTTGATCTTATAAATGAGAAAATGAAACATGAGGGCAGGGGCTGCATCACTAATGTCTGGGGTGTGGATCCTATGGTCCATCTTGAGTATGCCGAAAAGATCGGTGCTGGAAGTACAGACTACGATATAATACGCAGGTAAAACAGACGGTTTTATTGCTGAGCGAAAACAATATCTAATAAACTATGATATCAGAGCCAATGAATAGTACCATATGCCCAAAATGCGGAAATGAAACGTATAAGTTATTTCAGGGGCGCTGCAAGGACTGTTTTCTCGAGAATTTCACCCTTGCGGAAATAGCTCCTGTGTTACACTCAAGGATATGTGCCAGTTGCGGGGCACGTAATGTAAAGAACAAATGGGTAAATTATGGTAACCTTGGGGATATAGTGATCCAGACAGCAGAAGATGCACTCTTTGTACATGAAATGGCTGAGAATATTGAGGTGTCCATTGTGCCCAGGGAACTTACTCCTCATATGTACAAGGTGCATATTGAAGTGGATGCAACGTTGCTTGGTGAGATTTTCCATCAGGAACTTGGGGCTGAGGTTCGCGTATTGCGTGAGTCATGTGACATGTGTAGTCGCATATCCGGTGGGTACTTTGAAGCGATTCTGCAGATAAGGGCCACCAATCGTATTCCTACCGAAGAAGAGATGAATGAGTGCATAAACATTTCCAACAATGTACTGGGAAGAATGCGTAGCAAGGGTGACAGGCTTGCTTTTATATCCAATTCCCTGGACATAAAGGAAGGTGCTGATCTTTATGTTGGTTCTTCTAACGCAGGCAGGCACATTTGCAAAGAGATAGTATCCCGCTTGGGCGGCAGTTTTAATGAATCTGAATCTTTACAGGGAAGGAAAGAGGGTAAAGATGTTTATCGTATCACTTTTTCACTAAGGCTTCCTGAGTTTATGCCTCATGATATTATTGAACATAAGGGAAGGGTTATAGAGATCAAGAAGTTTGGGAAAAATGTCATAGGTACTGATATTGAGACTGGGGCGCGTTTTACTTCCACAGCCGATTCTCTTAAAAGGGTAACACTCATTGCAAAAAGAAAGGACCTGCAAAAAACAATGCTTGTGGCAATTGAAAATAATGATCTTCTTGTACTTGACCCTGACACCTATGAGACCGTCACTATTAGAAAACCAGTCATGTTCAGTGCAGAAGCAGGGACCGAAATTCCCGTTGTCAAAACAGAGAAAGGACTTCTTGCTGTTGTAGATGGATCCCGATAAAAGGTCCTTATGTCTACGAAGAATATACTGGTTATAGGTTTTAGTACTCGCAATATAGTTTGTTCCGGCACTAGAGCCGGATACAATATGTATTCCATAGATGCTTTCTGTGACCATGACCTTTTACAGTGTTCTGCAGCTTCGAAGAAGCTGGATATAGGGGAAACATTTGATGCCAGTAAGATTAGCCTTGCTGAGTTGGCAGAGCTCATTGAAAGCTTTAATGTTGTCTTTGATGGTATAATACCAGGTTCAGGGTTTGAGACTATAGGCTTGGAAAAGTTGCATTACAGGATAATTGGTAATGAACCTGGGGTTACGATGGAAGTGTCAAACAAACATCGTTTTTCTATATTACTGAATAAATTAAACATAGCTCACCCAAAAACAGCACTTCTTTCTGAGATCGGCAAATTACAGTTACCTGCTATTGTCAAGCCCTCATGTTCAGGTGGTGGTATATTCAACACAAAGGTTGAGCATGAGGGTGATATCGAAGGTATTTATGAAAAATTGAAAAATATCAATCTTCCGGCAGGTAAAAGCAGTATGATTGCCCAGGAATATGTCGATGGTACACCCGCTAGTGTTTCGGTAATATCTACAAAGGACAGAGCCGTTGCAGTAGCTGTAAATGAGCAGCTTATCGGAGTGCCATGGCTAACAGAAATTCCATTTGCGTATTGTGGGAATATAACTCCTTATGAAACTCCTTATGGCTCAGAGATGAAAAGAATATCTGAAGAATTGATTCTCGAGCTTGGACTTATAGGTTCAAATGGTGTGGATTTCATAATAAGTGAAGATGGTCCGGTGGTAATTGAGGTCAATGCACGTTTTCAGGGTAGTCTGGATACTGTTGAGATGGCAACAGGTATCAATTTAGTAGATGCCCATATAAAAGCCTTTGAGGGGATTATCGATCCCCTGACAAAGAACAAAACACAGCATGCATGTAGGGCGATTCTTTATGCCGGACAGAAAACAGTGGTAACTGAAGCCACTCAAAAGAAATTACTTGAAATGAATGTATTTGATGTTCCAAGTGTTGGACAAGTAATAAATCCAGAAGAACCTGTTATATCGATCTTATGCTTTGAAAATGGTCGTGAGGAAGTTTTATCTGAAATTAAGGAAAGCGTTATGTTTATACGTGAATCATTGAATCTACTTGATTCCTGAACAAAAGACCTGTAAATTGGTTGATAATGTTTCAAATCAGGCGGGATTTGCAAGCAAAGATTAATATTTGAATACATTGCATTAACAAGCACATTATGAGGTGAAATTTTTTGATAGATTTGAATGATCCGGTTGTCAGGGGCTATCTCGTTAGGTTGGTGGGTGAAGATGGACTGATGATGATAGAGAAGATGCCCGATGGAGAGGTAACTGACGAACAAATAGCAGAAGCCACGGGTATTCTATTAAACATAGTCCGAAGAACTCTTTTTATCCTTAATGAGAATAAACTCGCTGTATGCAGGCGTGAACGTGATTCCAGTAGTGGTTGGCTTACATACCTGTGGACCCTTGATATGACTGATATTGGCCCGCAGTTAGCAAAGGAAAAGAAAAGACTTGTAAAACACCTCAGAACCAGAGTTAAGTTTGAGGAAGAAAATGTGTTCTACAAGTGTCCGGAAGGCTGCGTACGCATGAATTTTAATGAGGCTACAGAATGCGAGTTTCTTTGTCCGGACTGCGGCGAGGACATGATGTATGAGGATAATTCCGAATTCATTCATAAGATAGATAAGCGTCTGGCTTTCCTGGGCAAAGATCAGTAGAATGCTTTTGCGTGAAGATGCTCTTGATATCCTAAAGATTTCGGGTTGCAGTAAAAAGGTTATAGCTCATTGCGTAGCTGTTGCTGACCTGGCTCTTTCAATGGGTTTGAAGCTGGAAAATGATGGATTAGATGTTGATTTGGAGCTTGTCGAGATTGGCGGACTCCTGCATGATCTTGGAAGGGCAAAAAGTCATGGAATCGATCATGCCATAGTCGGTGTTGATATCGCAAAGGAAAATCACATTGAACCAATGGTTCAGGAGATAATCAAGCGTCATATCGGAGCTGGTATTACAAGGGAAGAAGCGAAAAAAGTGGGACTTCCTGATGATGACTATATACCAGTGACACTGGAGCAAAAAATCGTAGCTCATGCGGATAATCTTTTGATAGGTACAGAAAGGATATCTCTTGACCGGCGTATCCGGAAGATGCAGGAGAAAAATATCGATGAGGGTAGTATTGAACGGGTAAAAGCACTTGCTGAAGAAATAGGTATTTGCTGAACAAGGGATAAATATATATATATAAATTGCTAATGAGTAACTGATTAATGCATTAAAATGCATAGTACATTTTTCAAATTTGTTTTCTCATTTTTGTATGAGGTATAATTAATGGTTAATGATAAACATTACAAAGGTACAACCACTGTAGGTATAGTTTGCAATGACGGTGTTGTTCTTGCAACCGAGCAGCGTGCAACAATGGGGAATTTCATTGCAAGTAAAACTGCAAAGAAGGTCTATCAGATAGATGATCTGGTTGCAATGACCATTGCTGGTTCTGTGGGAGATGCACAGCAGATTGTAAGGGTAATGAGTGTGGAATCAAAATTATACAAAATGAGACGTAAGGAGACCATGACTATTAAAGGTCTTACAACTCTTTTGTCAAATATGCTCAGTGGTCAGAGATACTATCCACTTATGGTGCAGCTTCTTGTTGGAGGATATGACAAGAACGGACCTTCAATTTATTCACTTGATGCTCTTGGTGGAAGTATTGAAGAAACAAAAGCTGTTTCTACAGGTTCAGGTTCTCCCTTTGCATACGGTGTACTTGAAGACCGCTACAAGGAAGATATGACCACCGAAGAAGGTGTCGAGCTGGCTGTCAGAGCACTTCACAATGCAATGAAGAGAGACTCTGCATCTGGTGAGAACATAGATGTTGTGGTTATCAATAAGGACAAATATACCAGACTTGACATGGAAGACGTCAAAAAAATGAGGGAAGAATTTTAATTCAATATAATAATTCTTTCATTTCTTTCATTTGAACTATTATAAATAATGTTTTGAATATAGTTTTTAACTATATTATATTTTTCACTTTTTTATAAGGAAGGCTATTTCAATGGCTGTAGAAGAAGTACTATCTGATCTGAAGAAGAAAATAGAAGAAAAACTACCAATTGGTACTACTATTTCTAATGTTGAGTTTGAAGGGCCACAGCTTGTTGTTTACACAGAAGAGCCTAAGAAGTTTGCAGATAACGGTAATATTGTCAGAACTCTGGCAAAGACACTGAGGACACGTATTGTGGTACGTCCTGATCCTAAAGTGCTTATGCCTCCTGAGGAATCAATTGAAAAGATTCTGAAAACTGTCCCTGAAGAATCCGGGGTATCTAACTATCACTTTGACCCTGATGTGGGTGAAGTAATTATCGAAGCTGATAAACCAGGACTTGTAATAGGAAAACATGGTGAGACTCTCAGGGAAATAACAAAGAAGATAGGATGGACGCCAAAGGTCGTAAGAGCTCCCCCTATCAAGTCACGTACTGTTAAGAACATACGTGAATTCATGCGTACCAATCACAAAGAGAGGAAAGATATCCTTAAATCAGTAGGAAGAAAGATCCACAGGGGTTGTACTTCAAAGGATGAGTGGGTAAGGGTTACATCACTGGGTGGTGCAAAAGAAGTTGGAAGAAGCTGTTTCATCATCTCAACTCCCGAATCGCGTATAATGATCGATTGTGGTGTTAATGTCGGTTCAGATGACAATATGACTCCCTATCTCTATGTGCCTGAAGCATATCCTATTAACCAGATAGATGCTGTTGTGTTAACACACGCCCATCTTGATCATCAGGGTCTTGTACCACTTCTCTATAAATACGGCTTTGAAGGCCCTATTTATTGTACTCCTCCAACAAGGGATCTTATGGCTTTATTGCAGCTTGACTACATTGATGTTGCTGCAAAGGAAGGCAAGAGGCCTCCATATAGTTCTGCAGAAGTCAGAGAAGGACTCAAGCACACCATCGTTCTTGATTACGAGGAAGTAACCGATATAGCACCTGATATAAAACTCACATTCCATAATGCAGGGCATATCATCGGATCTGCAGTTTCTCATTTTCATATTGGGGATGGCCTTCATAATGTGGTTATCACAGGCGATTTCAAATATGAGAAGACAAGGCTCTTTGACGCTGCAGTTAATAAATTCCCACGTGTTGAAACTGTTATCATGGAATCCACATACGGAAATTCCAATGCTACACAGCCATCTCTTCAGGAAGCGGAAAGAAACCTCCAGAACATTGTCAATGCAACGCTGGAAAAGGATGGTATCGTACTGATACCTGCATTTGCAGTGGGAAGAAGCCAGGAAGTAATGATAGTACTTGAAGATGCTATACGCAAAGGAATTATACCGAATGTTCCTGTCTATCTTGACGGAATGATATGGGAAGCAACGGCTATTCATGCGACATATCCTGAGTACCTTAACAATGACCTGCGCAAGCTCATCTTCCAGAAGGGACAGAACCCATTCCTTGCAGAATGTTTCAAACCTGTTGACTCCAATGAACTGCGTCAGAAGATTATCAAAGAGCCACATCCATGTGTGATACTGGCAACATCTGGTATGATGAATGCAGGTCCTGTAATAGAATACTTCAAGGCATTTGCAGAGAATGAGAATAACACTCTTGTCTTTGTAGGTTATCAGGCAGACGGAACTATGGGTAGAAGGATCCAGAAGGGCTGGAAAGAGATACCTCTCTCAAGCAGCAATGGAACTCATGTTGTCAAAATGAACATGAAGGCAGAGGTAGTCGATGGTTTCTCCGGTCACTCCGACAGGAGACAACTGATGGACTATATCAAGAAGATGAAGCCACGCCCGGAAAGAGTCTATACCGAGCACGGGGACGAGCGTTCATGTGTGGATCTTGCAAGCTCTATTCATAAGAGAAACAAGATGGAAACAAAAGCACTTACAAATCTTGAAACAGTACGGTTGGTCTGACCGTACTTCTTTTTTTTTGTAGTAACTTGGTATATCTGATCTAAAAAGATATATTTGTGATATTGAATTCAGCAATATCTGAGATATTATACCAGTAACCTTCCAATGGGGCTGCAGATCCACAACGAACAAATCTTACTGGAACCTGATAGATGGCTCTTTTTCTTGCCTCAGTATCATATATCTGGTAGATCTCATCCATTACAGAGGGTTCAGGTTCCACATCACTCGAAATCTCTATGTAACCTGTTTTTACATTATAACCAATTAGAATACTAGTGGCATTTTCAATTTCCGGAAAAGTACCATCAGCTCTATATGTTCCTCTTATTTCACCTACATTGTTCCTGTAAAGCCTTTGGTCTTCACTCAATGGGTATGGAAGTTTTCCATAGGTTGCGTAAACATCTTCTTTATCCTCCATCGGATCAAGAACATACGCAGCATGGTACAGGATGAGTCCGTCATCACCATAACCCACCTCTTTGAGGGGCTTGATCATAGTATCATCACCTATCTCTCCAAGAGCGAGTATCGAAGCCATCCTCAGATATTTTTCTTCCTCTTCGTCCAGGGAAATGTTCAGAAGCATCTCTGCCGTACTATTACCGCCTATCATGCCAAGAACAGTAATCGCATTTTTCCGTTCTTCAATTGTCCTGTTGTCATCTTTGACCATCTGGTTCAATGATGCAACTGTTTTTTCATCTCCGATTTCCGCAAGCTTGTCTATTGAAGCGGTTCTGATACTTTCATTTTCGTTGTCCAGATAACTTATAAGGGAATCTACAGAAGTGTCTTCAACGCAACCCGATGAAAGTATTAATGTGATACTTAAAATTAACAGGAAGAGAATTGTTTTCATGTAAAGCAGAAAAGACACAATCTGTATTATCTTTTTTGTGAAAAGTTCTATATTTTTTATCAACTGGCTAACTTCGGAATTCAAAATAAAAATAGATTTTATTATAATACTTGTCAGTTATTCACAAGTTTAGTCTGATTGTTCAACATCTGGCAGATTGGTCAGGTATCTGATAAGGGCAGAGTGATCTTTAACTATCAGGTCAGCTTCCTGAAGCTTTATCGCATCAATATATGTCGGGATTCCTACGCAGAACATACCTGCGTTTTTGGCAGATTCTACTCCAAGAGGCGCATTCTCGACAACAAAACATTCGTTTTTGTCCAGTTCCAACAGCTCGACTGCCCTGTTATATGGCTCAGGGTCGGGTTTTCCTTTTTTGACATCCTCACCGGAAATTATAGCATCGAATATTCCTGGGTAGAACTTTTCCATAAGTGATGTTACAATTGTCCTGTCAGCACCGGATGCAACAGCAAGTTTGAATCTCGGTTTCATTGAACTCAGGCATTCGTACATGCCTTCAAATGTCTCTGCACGGTTATTCTCAAGAAAGTGTGCTCGCTTTTTTTGGAGGATCGTATCGTAAATATCTAGTTCTGGAATCTTGCCTGCTTTTTTAAAAATAAGATTTATCACACCAACATGATTAGAACCCTCTATCTCATAGATATCTTCTTCCATGACATTGATGTCCAATTCTGCAAAGACATCGACCCATGCTTTTGCATGATATGGCATTGAGTTGACAAGAACTCCATCAGAGTCAAAAATAATTCCTTTGAACATATGGGTTCCTTGCGGGTATTTTCTAATAAACGTTGTGGATGATTAGATCAGTATTAACTGATGTCGACAATGATTTATTCCATCATACTACAGTTTAACTATGGATTCAAAAGATAATGATAATTCGTTTAGGGTCTGTCTTAGTTGTGGATATCAGCTTGGTTTCCATGTTTACTTTAAGGAGATATCCAACGGGAAAGCAAGATTGGGGCTTATATGCCCAGGTTGTGGACAGAGTTACGATATTGGCTGGATCACATCAGATATCACAGAGATGGAGCCAAAAAAAGAAGGTAACTATTCAGCCTAACTGTTTTAATGATGCAAAAAACAATATACTATGGCTTCATTCTATGTGTTAAAAAATATTCAGTAAAATATCATAAAAAACGTCTATCAATCTGAGGGGATTTGTATAGACCGCGAAGAAATACTTGCAGTTTATGAAGCTGGTCCAGAAGCAGTAGTAGAACTTGTAACTCGATTACTTGGGATAATTGAACATCAATCTCTCCAAATTGCACAACTTGAAGAGCGTGTCAGGCATTTGGAAGAAATGCTTGAAAAGAATAGTCGCAACAGTAGCAAACCACCTTCTACTGATTCTTATGCACGGAATAAACCAACCGTTAAAAGTCAAAGAAAAAAGACCAATAAGCATGTAGGTGGTCAAAACGGTCATCCTGGTACTACATTAAGAATAAATGATGATCCGGATGAAGTTATTGTTCATCCTGTTAATCAATGCGTCAATTGTGGGAGATCGTTAGCTTCTGTTCCCTCTAACTATGAAAGAAGACAGGTCTTTGACATTCCTCCTATAACTATCAATTGCATTGAACATCGTTGCGAGATTAAAACATGTCCCAAATGTTCTCATGTAAACAAAGCTCTTTTTCCAGATGGTGTAACTCAGCCGACTCAATACGGTCATCGAGTTAAGTCATTTGCAGTTTATTTGCACACTTACCAATTACTTCCTTATCAGCGTGTTACCAAGTTGTTCTCTGATATTTTGGGATGCAAGATAAGTCCTGCTACTTTGGTGAACACGGAACGTAGTTGTTTTGAGAAGCTTGGAGCTTTTGAAAATACAGTGAAACATCTCCTGAAAGAATCTCCTGTCATCAATCTGGATGAAACAGGAATGAGAATAAATGCAGTTCGTAATTGGCTTCATGTGGCAGGTACAGACAAACTGACCTATTATTTTGCACATCGTAAAAGGGGCTCAGAAGCAATGGATGCTATGGGCATATTACCAGGTTACACTGGTGTTGCAACACATGATTTTTGGAAACCGTACAACAAATATGAATGTCAACATTCATTATGTAATGCACATTTATTACGAGAGTTAACTGGAGCTTCCGAAAACAGTGATCAACAGTGGACAAAGATAATGAGTGATCTCTTGATATGCATTAAACATCATGTTGATAATGATCTTTTAGATACTGAGCTAATTCAAAGGTTCAGTGAGGATTATGATCACATAACTTGTTTAGGAGTGAATGAAAATCCTCCTGATCCGGAATCAAATGTGCGGTCTAAAAAACGAGGACGTAAGAAGCAGACCACGGTAAAGAATTTGCTGGATAGGTTTATTGGCCATAAAGAGGATATCTTGCGATTTATGTACGACCAAAACGTTCCGTTTGATAACAATCAGGCTGAAAGAGATATCAGAATGACGAAAGTACAGCAGAAGATATCAGGTACTTTCCGCAGTAAACAGGGTGCAAAAAATTTCTGCCGTATAAGAGGATACGTGTCTACTGTTAATAAGAATTCTGAATCTGTTATCGATGCAATTAGTGCAATATTTTATGGCAATTCATTTGTTCCAAAGTTGCAGAATTGATCGTGGATGAAGAAATCAGCTTGGTGGAAGTGAGCTAGGCTGAATAGTTACAAAAGAAGAAGTATATGGGGAATCAAAGCATTAGGTCTTTTTCAATTTCTCCATTTTTCTTTTGATCTTTAATGCATTCTCACTGTGCTTTTTGTGAAGTTTTCCAAACTCTTCATTGCTTAATTTCTTCTTTTCTTTGTCTTCCTTTAATTGTGCAAGTACAGCAAGCTCCGCTTCGTAACGGTCTTCAAACTCGCTCAGATTTCCTGAACTTCCTTTCCTGTAATATAGTATTGCAGCGGCTATGATTACGATTATGATGCCCAGCATTCCCAACATGATGATCGAATTGTATGGTATTGTTGCACGTTCATCATTGTTTTTTTCAAGGCTTATGCTGAATTCATTGAATTGTGGGGATGACCAGATGTATGATGTGTAGCTCTTATCATTGATGGTTTCATCAGCTACAATTGTAAGCCCGTCTGCTGAAATGATTGCGGGAATCTCACTTTCTTCATGGTTGACAACGATTATGAGTCTGGATATGGGATAATCAAAAACCCCGTCTTCACGGATGACTTTTCTGAAGGTTGGGACTTCTTCATGGCTATGCGTGGCATATCTGATACTGTAAAGAAGTGGCATTCCACTGGACTCTGTAGTTCCATAATATGATGGGAAATATAGGAAATCACCTTCCTTTGAATAATTAACAGAGGCTGCAGTGCTACCGCTTGCCATATCACTTACCTGAAATTGCATGACTTCTGCATTTTCCGCTATCCACAGTACAAATTCTTCACTACCATTTGCTGAATCTGTGGAATAGACAATGGATTCAGTTGCAAGCACATAGTCATTCTCCTCAAAATATAACTCAATAAGATGATTGTATTCTGAGATTCCTGCCTGTTCGTAAATACCTGAAACTGCAGAATGATTGCTGGCATTTTCTAATATATCTGCATGTGCCAGAACAGGAGCCTGTAAAAAAACGCAGCAAACGCATAGCATCAGGAACACTGGCGCGTATCGTGTTATGTATTTCCTTGATTGTATGGCATGAGTAGATGATTGTTCTTTCATTATATCACCAAAATAAATGGATAGGAACTAATAATGTACAATATATATGTCTATTATCCTGGCTCTGTAGAAATCCTCATTTGAATAATAAAAATAACCTTGACATACCTGTCAAGGTTATGGACTAATATCTTGAATTTGACTTCTTTCACTTGATTCCAATACTTTTTTGCCCTAACAGCTTCCCCATATTTTCTTTTCAGAACAGAGAACATTGTTTCGACCAAATTTCTGTTATGATACAATTCTTTGTCGAATTCTCGTTCCATTTTTCTACGGTACTTTCCTTTGATCATCTTTCTTTCCCTTTCTCGCAAAGGAATCATAGCTATCGATAGAAGTTGTTCTCTTGCTATGGAATGTATTTCTTCTGCATCGTAGTCGAATAAGAAAGAGCGATTACTCGCTCTCCCTCTTCTAAGAACGGTACGTGAAAGTTTCCCTTCATACCGCTCAAGCATTCTATACCCTTTCTGTATCAGGCAGCTTTTGACTTTTTTTTTGTGGTACTCAATACATTTGACTAACTATTTTCTTCCATGTTCCAGTTAGTCCAGAATAGTTAGGTTTGTTTGTGTAGTTCCCATTCTTCCGAGTTTTTAGATAACTTCTTCGCCATTTGAAGTATTCTCTATCGAGATAATGATTCATATCAAGTTTTACACATGGATGTCTGATTATCTTCGTGTCTGAGAAACGTCTGAGCTTATAGTCATTAACAGAAAATACCCACTTCCTAGAACCAACATGATGCCAATATCTGTTGGCAATCCATCGATGAGACTTGTGAGGATGTCGCCTCTTAGCCCATGACCAAAGCATATTCCATAACTTGTAATCAAGTTTACTGAATGTATCTTTGGATACAACTGATTGGTGATACCCAGTCCATCCGGAAATAATAGGTTTGAGTTTTCGGATAAGGGATTCCTGAGACCAAGCCTTACCATTCTTGATAACATCACTTATATTCGTAGTGATTTTCTCAATGGATTTCTTCGATGGTTTAATAATGAGTTTTTCTTTATATTTTCGGAAATTCCAACCCAAAAAGTCAAATCCTTCATCTATATGAGATACAAGAGTCTTTTCTGTCGATAGTTCTAGACCTTTTTTTTTCAGGAATGCCGATATCAATTTTGCAATGTCTTTAGCCACTTCTTCTGAATCAGCAGTGACAACAAAGTCATCTGCATATCTCACAAAATTGACTTTGTGGGGATTGTGTCTACTTTTAGCGACTATCCCTGTTTTAGTTGTATGATACTTAGCAGCTATTGTATTTTCAATGCCATCTAGAGTCATATTTGCTAAAATAGGAGATATGATGCCTCCTTGCGGAGTACCAACTTTCGTAGGATTCAGATGTCGGTGATAAATAAACCCTGCTTTAAGAAATTGCTTGAGTATTGACTTATCCATGGGAATATTGGTCAATAACCAATCGTGATTTATGTTGTCAAAACAACCTTTTATATCGCCCTCAAGCACCCAGTGAGCAGATTGTTTCCTGCATAGACAACTAAACAAGAGCTCACAAGCATCATGAGCACTTCTGTTCTGGCGAAAGCCAAAAGAGGCTCTGTCAGCATTTGTTTCTGCAATCGGATCTAGCGCAAGTGCATGTAATGCCTGCATTGCTCTATCGTGCATTGTTGGGATACTTAATGGTCGTTTCTCCTTCTTCCCATACTTTTCGATGTAGATTCTTCTCATTGGTTTGGCTTTGTAGTTCTTACACGACAGGCTTAAGGCAGCTTTTGTCCTGGATAAAGGTGTTGTCCACTTTTCTCCGTCGATTCCGGCTGTCTTTTTACCTCTATTCTGGGTTACCTTTTTCACTGCCAGTAACCTGGCATGAAAAGATTTGGTCAGAAGATATTGTAGTCGTTTAATTAAGTGCCACTTTCTTTGTCTAACAGCTTTTGCAATTCTGGTTTGCAGCTTATTAACATTCCACTCCACTTTTTTCCAATCGATAAAATCCCATTGGAGAGAGTGTCTGATGTCTGTAAGTTTCTCACCTGAAAGTGTCGTTGAATATCTTACATTCATAAGTTTGCCTCCGTTCATACAATAGAATACCTGCGATAAGTCTGCGTCCTTTCGGACCAAGGCAAATTTGGAACCTCTATACATCCAGTTACAGGATGTCATTCGCTTTTTACCGCTTCCTATATCCCCTGTGCCATTGTTATTTCTCACGAAATTCCTACCTGTTAATAGGAGCACGTGGGACTTACCAAGTTCTACAACGTGAATAAATTGTGGAAACCTTAGAAGCCATCTTAAGACCGAGAACCTTTTGTCCATTCACCACAATGTAAAGGAAGCCATCGTAGTCTGATTCTATACCTTTTGGTTTAAGCGTTACAGTCCGTTTCGCTTATTAATGTTTACAATCCTTGCGATGGTTCGCATTATACTCTTCATAGTTTCCTTATCCTAGCAGTCGGTAAGAATTGGACTTCCTTACTTTCCACATTGTCCAGTGGGCTTAATACCCCAATGTTACCATCAGCGCATTCCACTGTAGGATTACTCCGAATGGAAGGAGCAGCCGCATGGCAATTCATGTTGCAACTTCTTGTCACACACCTTTGTCCATTACATAGTACTTTGATCTACGAGTTTTGTGGCATTGCTTCAGTAATTTCATTGCATGCTTTGCATCATGCACAGGCTTACCTGATATCTTGAAACCAGTAACAATGAACTTTGCAGTATCAATAGAGATACTTGTTTTCAGGAAAGATCTTCGTTTCTTTCCTGTTCTCCAGGAATAATAGTAACTACAGTGGCCACTAGTAAACCCACTTGAATCAATAGCAGTAATCTCTATCTGCTCTCCGCGTGAATAGAATAGTTTTAGTGTTTGCTGCAATAATCCAGTGAAGTAGATAGATTTAATTCTTGTAATGAATTTATGCAGTGTAGTAAAATGTGGAACTTCTTTTAATCCAATTCTTGCTTTAACTTTATCCATCACTTCTACAAGTTCAACAATATCTCTATAATCTTCATCAAGATATTCTTTTAACAAAACCAATGTCAATAGCTGGTGTTGGGTATATTTTCTTTTAGAATATTTACAACTATAAATCTGAAGGTGTGAGTTTCCTGATACAGCTAGCGCTGTATCAACAAACTTTAAGTACTTGTTAGGCAAAACACAATCATCCCCTTTTGTGTTTCTATCGCAAGTAATAATCAGGGGATTTATCCTTTTTAAATTATTATGCTAAAATAAAATGTGAAGTAGGTTTTCTACAGAGCCATTATCCTGTCTATTTTTAAGTCGGTGGCTACTGAATAATCTTATATAAACATTTCGTATTTTTCTTCAAAATATGTTTTTATAATGATTCATTTGATACTAATATGCACCTATTCATCATAAATAATAATTCACATTAATAAACGTTAAATATAGGTAATTGAATCTTAAGTTCCATGGATTCGTTTACAGCAATTACTCTGGCGGTTTTTTTGCCATTTATTTTGGCCGGTATATTGCCTGCCATTGAAAAACTTCTAAAGGATAAAATCGGGTGGTACGCTTCCGTTGTTGCATTCCTGAGTTTATTATTGATCGCTCAGGCTGCACCGGAAATAATTCATGGGGAGACTATTCAGAGCTCTATAGAATGGCTCCCTTCAATGGGTATAAATCTCTCTTTCTATGCCGATGGCTTGAGTGTCATGTTCGGTTTCATTGTATCCGGAATTGGTGTGATAATCATGTCATACTCCAATGGATACATGTCAAAGAAAGAGGATCTTCCAAGATATTACCAGCAACTCCTCTTCTTTATGGGTTCAATGCTCGGTATGGTCTTTTCTGCTAACACGATCCAATTGTTCATTTTCTGGGAACTCACAAGTATCACATCTTTCATGCTTATCGGATACTGGCGAAACAGGCCCATGTCAGTATACGGAGCCACAAAATCATTACTCATTACCGCAGCTGGCGGTTTGTTCATGCTTGCCGGATTTTTGGTATTACATGCTATTACCGGTACATACGACATTCCCACAATATTGCATAGCGAATCCATGAGGGAAATGATATACGGCCATGAACTTTTCATTGTTGCACTTATTCTCATATTGATTGGTGCTGCTTCTAAATCAGCACAAGGTCCTTTTTACATATGGCTCCCCAACGCAATGGAAGCACCAACACCGGTCAGTGCATTTCTGCACTCGGCAACAATGGTGAAAGCTGGTATTTATCTTGTAGCAAGGATACATCCAATATTTTCAGGAACAGAAGCCTGGTTCATTCTTGTAAGCGGTGTTGGGATATTTACAATGCTTCTGGCAGGTTTCCTTGCTTTCAGGCAGACAGACATCAAGGGAATACTTGCATATTCTACAATAAGTCAGCTTGCCTATCTCATGACAATGTACGGTTACACTACACACCACGAACCTGGAATTGGTGTTGCTGCTGCAACTTTCCATCTTCTCAACCACGCAACTTTCAAGGCATGTCTTTTCCTTGTAGCGGGCATAGTGGCTCACGAAGCTGCCACAAGGGACATTACGAAGATGGGGGGGTTGCGCAAGGAAATGCCCATCACTTTCATTGTCGCTACCATCGGGGCGTTATCCATGGCAGGAATACCGCCTTTGAATGGTTTCCTCAGCAAGGAGATGTTCTATGAATCATCTGTTGAGATGGGGGCACTTCTCGGTTCACCGTATAACATACTCATTCCTGCACTTGCAGTGCTTGGTGGTGTGTTCACATTTGCATATTCCATCAAACTCATAGACGGCATATTCCTTGGAAAAAGACCTTCAAAAGGCTTGCCAGAGCACATACACGATCCATCCATGATAATGCTTGCACCTGCGATGTTCCTTGCAGGGCTTATAATACTATTTGGACTTGTACCTTCAATACCAGTCCATAATTTCATAGATCCAACAGTTTCAGGAATACTGCTTGAGGAAACACATTTGCATGTAAAACTGTGGCACGGATTCACCACATCCCTTATGATGACGATCGTCACCTTCGCACTTGGAATATTGACCTACACGCAATACGGAAAGATTGCAGAATGGCAGAACAGGTTCAATGCAAGGTATCCCTGGATAAGTGTCAATTACTATTATGATGCAGCTGTGGATAATGCAAAGAACGTAACTTCAAAGTTCTCTAACAGGATGCAGCCCGGTCCTATTAAGACATATGTGCTTGCTCTGTTGTTATTGACCATTGCAATGTTTGCAATACCTGCAATATTGCTGGCATCAAGCCTGATACCAGGAAATCTCAATTTTGATATTCCTCTATATGAAAGTATAATTTTCCTGTTCATGATAATAGTAGCACTTGGAGCTGCATTACTACCAAGATATCTACCTGCGATAATATCCCTTTCAGGATTAGGTTATCTGGTAGCTCTTCTATTTATATACCTGCAGGCTCCGGACCTTGCACTGACACAGGTATTGGTTGAAACACTTTCAACTATAATCTTCCTGTTGGCAATCGCGAAGATCCCACAAAAGTTCAAGGAGCATATCCCCAGGAAGATGCTTGTTCGGGATCTGCTCATATCCGTGACAGTGGCATCAATGATATTCATTATGTTGATAAATGCAACTCAGGGAATAATTCCACCATTTGAGTCACTTTCACACTATTTCATTGAGAAGAGTCTTCCGCTTGCAGGCGGACACAATATAGTTAATGTGATTATAGTAGATTTCAGAGGATATGATACTCTTGGAGAAATATCCGTTCTCTGTCTTGCAGCATTTGGTGTCTATAACCTGATACACAGCAGGGGTGATGATCAGTGACAACCTTAATAACAAAAACAGTAACAAAGATATGTTTACCTTTGGTCATACTCTTTTCAATATCTCTCTTACTTGCGGGACACAATAATCCCGGAGGAGGATTTATAGGCGGTGTTATGTTTGCGTCAGTGATTGCACTGACGTACGTGGCATACGGTCTGGATTACATCAAATCATTCTTCGATCCCGATTGGGGCAATTGGTTTGGATTCGGCTTGCTGCTGGCTTCAGTCACAGCATTTGCGGCAATTGCATTCTCACATAACTTCTTCAGAAGTGCTGTGGAATTTATCCACCTGCCATTTTTTGGTGAGGTGGAACTGGTATCTGCCGGATTGTTCGATATCGGAGTATATTTTGTGGTAATTGGCGGACTGCTTTCCATTTTCAAAAACGTAGGTGATGATAAATGAACAATACACTGCTTTCTCTTACGATAGCTATACTGTTCGGCATCGGTACATTCCTTATCCTGCGCCGTGACATAGTCAGGGTGATTATCGGACTTGGTGTACTTTCACATGCCGTCAACCTCCTTATCGTTTCAACTGGAGTGTTCGCAGGAACAAAGGTTCCTATCATCACAGATGATGGTGGACACGGAGCTGCCGAGGCCACAGGGACTATATTCACAGATTCATTGTCCCAGAATGTTCTTGCACCTGTGCTTGCCGCAGGAAATCATGTGGACTTCGTAGACCCTCTGGTACAGGCACTGGTACTTACGGCAATTGTAATAAGTCTGGCAACGACCGCATTCATATTGATACTTGCATATCGTATCTACGAAGAATATGGGACAACTGATATCAAAGAACTCAGGAGGCTCTGGGGATGATATCACTGGATACTCACTTACCTATAATACTGATAGCCACGCCAATATTGATGGCGTCTCTCATGGTCCTTTTGAGAAAACAACCAGGGATCCAGAAGGTACTGAGTGTTTCCGTTTCATTTGTAATGTTCATAGTGAGCATACTCCTGCTCCTGCAGGTCTGGTCCGGTGGGATACAGGCATATGAAGTAGGAGAATGGGGGAAATACGGCATCATACTGGTAGCCGACCTGCTCAGTTCCGGTATGGTTGTGCTGACATCTTTCATATCATTCTTGGCATTGATATACTCACTTGACTATATCGAGGAAAAGTCACTAAGCGAATCATATTATCCTCTTTTCAGTCTACTGGTGGCAGGACTAAATGGCTCTTTCCTTACAGGGGACATATTCAATCTCTTCGTATTCTTTGAAGTGCTCCTGCTTTCTTCATGCGGACTTGTGATAGCAAATGAGAAGGGTGGAGTTACAAAAAGCTCAGACAAAATGGAAGCAACCTTCAAGTATCTTGTACTTAACATGCTCAGTTCTATTGTAATGCTCATAGCAGTAGCTTCCCTTTACGCAACAACAGGTACATTGAACATGGCGGATATCTCTGTGAAGCTCAGTGCAATGAGCGCGGCCGGAACACTTCCTTGGCATGTTTTTGCCATAGCATTGATGTTTGTGGTGGTATTCGGTAACAAAGCTGCAATATTTCCACTTCACTACTGGCTTCCTGACGTTCACCCCACAGCACCATCACCCATAAGCGCAATGCTTAGTGGTGTGTTGATAAAGGTCGGAGCCTACGGAATGCTCAGAGTCTTCTTCCTTATATTCATCGATACTCTCTACATTTTCAAACCTGTGATAATCTATCTTGCACTTGCTACCATTGTGGTCGGTGCCATATCAGCTGTTGCACAGACAGACGTTAAGCGTCTGCTTGCATATTCCAGTGTCAGCCAGATTGGCTATGTATTCCTTGGAATTGGCTTTGGTAGTGTCTATGGAATCACAGCAGCTCTTGTGTATCTCGTGAACCATGCAATTGCAAAGTCAATGCTTTTCCTTACTTCCGGAGGCATAATTCATCACGCAGGTACAAGGGATATGAGAAAAATGGGAGGCATGGTCGATAGTGCTCCACTTATGTCAATGATGTTCCTCATAGGTGCAATGTCCATTGCAGGATTGCCGCCAATGGGTGGATTCATAGCCAAGTTCCAATTATTCGATGCGGGAATCAGTGAGAAATATTACTTTGAGATTGCAATAGCACTTATATTTGCAGTATTCACTCTTTTCTACATGTTCAGGGCAATGCTGCTTATGTTCTGGGGTGAAAAAAGGGATGTTAATGAACATGGGGAATACTCCACACATGGTACATCCCCATTGATAGCTCTGCCGATAATCGTTCTTGCACTTGGAGTTGTTGTTTTCGGACTGTACGCAGAACCGCTGATAGCCTTTGCAAGCGCAACAGCAAATCAGATACTTGACCCGCAGCTCTACATTGATGCTGTAATGACGAGGGTGGTAAGATGAAAAGATACATCGCTTATTCAGTCATACTTGGTCTTGTATGGTGTTTTGTCCATGGTACTATTGATGTGAATAACTTCGTACTGGGAGTGATTATCGCACCATTCATAATTAGGCCATTCAAACCCCTGTTCAATTTTGGTACGAATTTTTCCTTTGGTAAGGCCATCAGGAAGATTCCTGCACAGGCTACCTATATGTATGTGCTTATTAAGGAGATACTAAAGGCAAATATTATGGTTGCAAAAATAGTTCTTCAGCCAAAGATAAATATAAAACCGGGAATTATTGCGGTGCCAATTGATGCTAAGACAGATGTCGGGATAACTGCTATTGCGAATACCATTACTCTTACGCCAGGGACACTGACAATTGATGTGTCTGATGACAGATCCATTCTGTATGTTCATGCAATAGATGCAACTGATCCTGAAGGTGTGGCACAGTCCATACGGGATGACCTGGAAAAATACGTATTGGAGGCATTCGAATGAATTCAATGTTACTTGAATATTCACTGATTTTTATGGTAATTACCATAATACCCTGCATATACAGGGTTATCAAAGGACCGACTATTCCTGACAGGGTAGTGGCTCTTGACGCAATGACAACAGTAATTGTGGTGATGCTTGGTATCTACTCATTTGTAAAAGGGTCCGCTTTCTTTATGGATGTGGCACTTGTGCTTGCCATCATATCTTTTGTGGGCACAGTCACAGTTGCAAAGTACCTTGATGAAGGGGTGGTATTTTGAGCACAATTTCAATGATTCTGGAAGTGCTAAGCAATGTTGTTCTTATAATAGGACTTTTCTTTGTATTTCTGGCAATGCTTGGACTTGCCAGGCTTCCTGATGTGTATAACAGGTTGCATGCAACTACGAAGATAGGAACACTCGGTGCTTTTGGAGTCATGCTTAGCATACTGCTGAAGGTAGGTTTTTCTCCAATAGGTGTAAAGGCAATTACAGTAGCTCTTTTCATCCTTGTAACCTCACCCATATCTGCTCATATGATAAGTCGTGCAGCGCATCGTCATGGAGTGGGTCTCTGTAAAGAGTCTGTAATTGATGAATATGGAAAAGCATGTTCATCTGCATGCTCAATAGATGAGAATGAGTGAATACAGTTAACAAGTTCTGGTGTAATGCCAGAGCAATTTATCTTTTTTTTGAGTTGTTATTTAGTGTATATGCCCATACTCGATGCATATATATTTTTCCACAAAACCTAATTTTACTCCCTGTTATTAAGCGTGAGCGGGCTGGGGAGTGGGGGTTAGTGTGGGAGTGGGGTTAAAAAAACAGACCCGCTCACAGCGTGTGTAAATGAAATAATCATATATAAGTATTGCCGTTTTATGAGGACACAGCCTAAGTATATGTCGCAATAGGATAAAATACACAATCTGATGTCATAATTGTCATCTTATATTTATAGTGGTTCTTGTTATAGTTCAACAAAAAACTTATGAGCATTATCGTCCAATATGGCAGCAGTCTATTTAATTGTCTATGGTAAAATCATTTTGAAAACAAAGTCAATTTTTTAATATAACGCTGAACTATGAAAAAGAACACAAGAGTATTCCATATAAGTGATAAAACTTACGAGGACCAGGTGCGTGAGGCAGCCAGTATATTAAGGGCAGGTGGAACTGTTGCTTTTCCTACTGAAACAGTCTACGGGCTTGGAGCGGATGCGCTTAACGAACAAGCTGTGATGCAAATATTTGAAGCAAAAGGCAGACCTGCCGACAACCCTCTCATAGTTCATGTGGATTCAAAGGAAAGTTGTTTGAAACTTGTCAGAGCTATCCCTGATAAGGCATCGATTCTTATGGAGATATTCTGGCCAGGTCCCTTGACTCTTATAATGGAAAGAAAGGAAATAGTTCCTGATGTAACAACAGGAGGTTTAGAAACTGTTGCTGTCAGGATTCCTGAAAATAAGATTGCTCTTGAACTAATTAAATATGCAGGAATACCCATAGCTGCACCAAGTGCAAACCTTTCGGGAAGGCCAAGTCCCACAACAGCAGAACATGTTTTGTCTGATCTGTCTGGAAGGATAGATGCACTTATAGATGGGGGAGGAGTTTCCATTGGAGTTGAATCAACAGTCATTGATATGACCTCCGAGATCCCTGCGATACTAAGACCTGGAAAAATAAGCAAGGAAGAGCTTGAAACATATATTGGGGAGGTGCAGGTTGCTTATGATGATAAAGTGCATCCGGAAAGTGAGACTGTTCGCTCTCCTGGGATGAAATATACACATTATTCTCCGAAGTCAGGTGTTATCCTGGTTGAAGGGGAACATGATAACGTAGTTTCTCGAATAAAAGAGCTCATTGATGATTTTAGTCTGAGGAATGCAAAAACAGGCTTGCTTCTTACAGAAGAGTCCAAAAGTGAGTTTCCTGTGCATCTGTCATATTCCATTGGTGAGAAAGACAAGCCGGAACAGGCTGCAAAGCATCTGTTTTTTGGATTCAGGTATCTCGATGAAAGAAACATAGATGTAATAATAGTTGATGGTTCTTTTAAGCCAGATGGAATCGGAATGGCTGTTTTTAACAGAGTTCGCAAGGCTGCGGATATGATAATTAAAGTGTAGTGGTTCTATGAATAAAGAAAAGAAGTATAAAATGAATGAAAAGCAAAAGTATATTGGTATTATCCTCCGTAACCGAAAGTTGCTTAAGATCAATGTACTGGTTCTCAGTGTCGGTCTTGGACTATCAATTCTTGGACGTGATGATATAGGCGAACCAATAATCTGGCTGGGTATAATAATATTTGGATACACCACGTTTACCAGCTTTATGGCCAAGAAACAACTGAAACAATGATTAAAAAATTCATTTTTAACTTATGATAAGTACTAAACAATCTTTCGCAAAAGAGTTTCTCTAACGTTTATTTTCTTTAAAGACCACATAAGATATAGTGGTAGTACTTTGTCTCCCTTATCTTTTAAGGCGATATTTGTTCTTAGTACCACTATATCAAGTACCACCAAACAATAAGCAAATCGGCGAGGAGATAACGGACAGTGTTATTATATTTTATCTGTTCCTTATTTTCCTCTGTTTTTAATTTTCCTCTGTTTTTAGGTCATATGCCTTTAACAATTCTTCATGGAATGTACTTCTTCCATTGATTCGAATATACTTTCTATGATTTATCTCAATATTCTGATTTTTTCCTTTCTAATGATCAGTTTCTTAAATTTGGAACTATTATTTATAATGTTATTTTTTACATATTATTGGTGCTAAATATGTTTGAAAGTAATCGATTGATACTAAAATTTTATCAAAATATTAAGTAGACAATTTCAAAAAGCATGATAAAAAGCATTTATTTGTGATTGAATTCATTGAAATTTAGATAATTTAATACTTAATAATAATCCACAATATAGTTTCTTTATAATTTATTTCCTGTAAGAATGAATGTATAATTGAGAATCATTATTTCTCCAAGCTTTTATGCACATAAGAGCAGATTCTCATTAAGAACCAGTACCAACGTACCCCCAAGCGTACCACCAAAAACAAAAATGAGGAATAGGTGGCCTCAGAGGCCATTATTTCTCATAATTTTTATATGGTTCTTTTATTATTTTATTTCCCTCTTTTTTATATGCAAATAGGAACCTATATATTGTCATAAGTAAAAAAGAATATTAATTACTGAACAACTAGGCCTTGGCGCCTAAAAAACTGTAACGGGGGTTACGTAATGTGGAGTATTAGCAACTATCTCAGATATTCAATCCTTACACTATTGGTCCTGATGGCAGCTATCGGGAGTGTATCGGCAACGGCATCTGTTTTCATCTCTCCTGAATCACACACCGGTTTATCTCCTGGTGAAACATTTAATGTGGATATTAATGTGGAATCCGGTGTTGAGCTTTTACATGCAGCACACATAAAGTTACATTATGATTCTGCTGCATTCGAGGTAATCGATATTACGAAAGGAAGTATCTTCGATTCTGATTTACTTGTGGAGCCCGAAAGTGGTGATGATGGGGATGGCACGATAAATTATGGATTTGCTGCTTACGAAACTAACTTAGCACCCGGAAGCGGAACATTGATATCTGTCGAATTCGAGACAAAGGATATTACTGAGGGTGTTTACGGTCTTAGCTTCGTGGAAGCGAAGCTTCTGGATCAGAGTAAAGAATACCTTGTCGGGAAAGCAACCGGAAGTTCCCTGGTAGTTGGGGATATAGCGGATGATACTTCAACATCCCTGGACATAATTGACTTGGACCGTCCCACACAAAGTACATCGAGCAGTAGCTCATCAACATCTACTGTGGAAAAAGTGACCTCTCAACAGCAATACGAGGAACAATTAGGGTATGCATACAGCTTCGGTTTCCATCCGGATGACCATAAAATTATAAAAAGGAACGGGGTAGCACTAAATGGGGATGCCTGGTCACAGAACAGTCTCATACTGGAGAATGAAATTTTGACAGAATTCGAAGGCCAGCATCTCTTTCCACAGGGTAAGATAATATCCATCGGCACTAACTCCGCCGGTTACCTGACCGTCATATTCTACGAACCTCTCATGGTAGACCAGTCCGAGATCGATGAAATATATGCAATAATTGATCGTAAGGCACAGGCTATGGATATAGATAATGTGCCTGTGGAATTTGGCGACGGCACAGTTTCTGATGTAAGTGACGGATTGCAGCAACTAATTCAAAGGGTACAGGTAATAAACAAGATGGAACTTGAAGATTTCATGAACAATGAAAGTCAGTTGTATGATCCTATGGTAGTGGCCACAGCCGGAAAGATACCTCAGATAAGAACTGAAAAGGAATGCTGGCAATGGTACTTCCAGGATTCATACGTTATATCCCTTAATGCAAGTGATGAGGTGGATGATTATTTGCAAAGTGGCATACTTCTGAGTACAGGACTATCACCTGACGGATACTTAGAGGTAAATATAAATGAGGAGGCAGATGTTGATATTAAGTCCCTCATAAATGATATCTATGAGACAATGAACAAAGAAGCCGTGGCTATAGGACTAAGTGAAGTTCCTGTTGTTTTCAAACTTGTCAATCCTGATGAAATGAAGGAAAAGCTGGCATCGTCCCAGGATGATGTATTGGAGGGGGAGGATGTACCTGGAAATGAGGATGAATCACAGGCAACCCCTGGTTTTGGTTTCTTTATGGGTTTTTTATCCCTGTCGATAATATGTTGTATAAAAGGTGTCTTTGAGAAAGGTAAACCATAATAATTACAAGAGGAATGATTTATGGACACGATACGAATCTTACCTTTTTTGAAAAGGTTTTTTCTTTATCTGACTATTTTGTTCATTTTGTGGGTTCCAATAGGCGGAAGATACTTTGCAGCTTCCGTCGTTATTGTTGATTTAAAGAATTTTTTTTTGTTTTACCTTCCTTTGAATTTTATTCCTTTTGTAGCTCTCGTGCTTGCTACGGCTTTTGAAAGGAAGAAGACAATCAAAATCTTGCTGATGGGTCTGATACTGACAATTGCTTTTAATTTGTTGATAATATATTTGCAGCTACTTTTCTTCTCTTATCAGGATCAATTACTTTATACATATGCCATTGGTAGGATAGCTTTTCCATTTCTCCTATGGCTGACATTTGCCTATGATACTATCTTTGTTTCAGCGCATAGTAACTTCAATGTTTGATGATTATTCATTTTTTTATTTTCGAATGTTTATTGTTTCTAATTCCCTTTCTTGAGATATTTTTGTTAAGGAACAATGTTTCGTATCTTAATTTGTTAACATAGTTCTGAATTTTTATTTCTTATCGGTTTATAAAATCTAACTTCATATGAATAATAGGGGTTGTCGGTAGGATTGTCTAAGGCAACTTCACGTAGATATCATTGAGCAAATGGAGACGGAGTTATGTTTGGTGGTATCGAAGAGTCGGTATGGCTTAAGAAAGGAGGATATTAACAATGAAAGTGAAGTTCCAGCACAAGCATTTAGTGGTTGCTATTGCTTTGATTACTATTTTTTCAATAGTAACACCTGCTAGTGCTGCAGATGATGCAAATTCATTGCGAATCTACGGTGAAAATGGATACAGTGCCGCATTCCCATACACTGATCCAGAAGCACCATTTGATCCAATGAATGAAGAATCGCCTATAAAAGATTTTGTAACGTTTAACCCAGCCTTGCTGGAAGATGATATTGTCGTGAACAATATCGACTCCAAACAGAAGGTTTTTGCCAGACAGTGGTTCGTGCCTGAGTACACAGAACCAACGGGTATGGTATGGCTTGATGATTTCAGGTGTATAGTGAAAGTTGATAACATTACAACAGAAGAAACTATAACTGAGGATTCAGCTGAATCATTCAGAAAGCCACCATCATGTGACTGGGATTGTGAATGGATTCCAGATCACAACGAATATGTCTGGGAGGATGTAGTCACAGATTATACTTACATGTTCGTCGACAAGCACTACCAGCCAAGGGCTGCAACTGCAAAGGGTATAACAAATGCTTACTGGACAACATTCTGGTTCCCAGTAGCAGACAATGACGATGAACAAATAGGTCTTGATGGTTATGACATCAACTATGATGGTGTTGATGACATGGTCCTGCTTAAGAGAGTAGGAGATTTCAACCATGATGATTACAAGGATATAAAGATCAGCTCTGAGCTGCTCGCTGTAGGAGTAGGCGAAAGCGTACAGTTCCTTGACCACATTGTAGAGGTAGAAGGTATCTACTATGATGGTGAGGGTGAGATAGACAGAGTCGCATTCAAGGTATTCTACAACGGTAACAAGGAAGCTGAACAAATTGGTGGTCTCCATGTCCTCAATGTTGAGCAGGGAACACTGAGTTCAGGTCGTCATACTGTTACACTGGACAGACCACAGTTCTATGAACCATGGTATGTTAAGGTAGAAGCCACAGGTGCAGGCCTTGATAAGGTTCTTTTGACCGTAGGACGCCAGCTCTACACCAGAGAGACTTTCTTCGTAGACGGTGCAGAATATGATGTCGCAATGATCTATGGTCCTGAAGATGATTCAGTTAAGTACATCACAATCAGGAACCCAGTTCCAGAACATCAGGATGTTGAAATTAATGACCTCTCAATTGTCAAAGAAATGGTTGACAATGAAGAAACTCTTCCATTGCTGCCACCATTCAACAAGGTGCACACAATGGTAGATGATATCAACATTCCGCATACTGAAAACTGCTGTGCTTACACTGGGTATGTAGGTTCAAGCCTCAATACAAATGCTCCTGATGGAGAATGGTATCAGGATGATTGCATATACAGTGCTTACGACACAGTAGAAGAGCGTAAGATATACGATGTTGATCCATTGCTGATCTACTTCATTGACAAGACAACTGAACCACGGTTCCACACCAATCTGCTTGAGATGCTTGACGAAGGTGCAGATCTAAGTCCATCTCTCGAAATTGACGAGGCATGGAAGTGGCTACACATCAGGACAATGCCAGATTTCTACAAGGACTTTGTCTATCCAGAGCTGCCTGATGCAGATGATGGTACAGGTGACTTCCTGTTCACAAGCTCATTCAGAGCAGAGAACTCAAAGAAGTGTCCTGACTTTTATCAGTACATTTGCAACATTGACAACTTCAACTGGCCACAGAGACTTATGTTCGTCTATGACCAGGAGACAGGAGCTGAAGATATCTATGTCAATGAAATTGACACCGAAACAAACGGACTTAGAGTCTATGGTGAAGAAGATAGGGATGCTGCATTCCCATATGTTGATCCTGAAGCACCATTTGATCCACTAAGCCCTGAAGCACCTGAAAAGGACTTTGTAACACTCAATCCGGCTAAGATTAAGGCAGGAATTGTTGTGGACAACAAGGACTCACATGAGAAGGTATTCTTCAGACAGTGGTTCGTCCCTGAGTACACTGAACCAACCGGTATGGTCTGGCTTGACGAAGTATACAATGAGTGGATACCAAACCACAATGAGTACGTCTGGGAAGATGTAATCAATGAGTACACATACATGTTCATTGACAAGCACTACCAGCCAACAGCAGGTATGGCTACTTCCGAGGGCAATGCTAACAGCTTCTGTGACTTCATGGACCAGGATGCAGGACTCTGGACATACTTCTGGTTCCCTATATCTGACATGGATGACTCTCAGATCGGTCTTGACAGCTTTGACATGAACTACGACGGTATCGACGATATGACCTATCTGCTCGCAGCAACTGACTTCAACAATGATGGAAGGAAGGATGTAGCACTAGGTTCTGAGATATTCGGAGTCGACGTAGGTGACAAGATACAGTTCCTTGACCACATTGTAGAGATTGAAGGTATCTACTATGATGGTGAGGGTGAGATTGACAGAGTTGCAGTCAAGATATTCTACAACGGTAACACAGTCCCTGAACAGATAAATGGCCTCCATGTCATCAATGTTGAGCAGGGTGTCCTGAGTGCAGGACGTCACACCGTAGTAATGGATACTCCTGACTTCTATGACCCATGGGCAATGCAGATACTTGGTACCAGTACAATTAACGATAAGGTACTGCTACGTGTCGGACGTCTTCTCCACACAAGCGAGACTTTCTTCGTGGACGGTGCTGAATACGATGTTGCAATGATCTATGGCCCAGAGGACAACAATGTCAAGTACATCACTATAAGGAATCCACTGCCAGAACACCAGGATGTTTCCCTGAATGACCTTTCAGTTGTCAAGAAGGCTGTGTATGACGGTGATATCATTCCTGTGCTGCCACCATTCAATGGTGACCACATTATGATCGATGACATCGACGTACCTACATTCAAGGTGAATCCAATTACAACATGCTACTACGGACAGTCACGCGATTACAGCGCAACAGATGATCTGCTCTGGTATCATGACATGTACATCAGCAGTGTTTACGATACAGTTGCAGAACGCATGTTTGACGTGCCAGCAACAGAGATCTACTTCACAGGTAAGGACTATGAGGCAAGGTTCCATACCAACCTCCTGGAAATTCTCAGAGAAGGCTGTGGTATAGTTGGTACAGCAGACTCAGTTCCAGCTGACTCATTCGAGACATGGAAGTGGCTGCACATCAGGACAATGCCAGACTTCTACAAGGAGTTTGTCTATCCAGATGTGCCAAATGCAGGTGGAAATGGTGACTATCTGCTGACCAGTTCATTCACAGCACCAAACACTGTACTGTGTGACAATGTCGAGATTCCACCAGTCTATCCAAGGATGATGTTCACACATGATCCAACAGATGGTACTGGTATCTACATGAACGGCGGCGCTGCAGTTGTAGAGCCACCAGTCGAGGAGATAAAGGGTGATATCAACGGTGATAAGGTTGTCAACTTCGACGACTTTGTTGAATTTGCAGCATCCTACAACTCAGTAATTGGTGACAGCAACTACAATGCAATCTTCGACTTCGATGACGACGGTGACGTAGACTTCGATGACTTCGTAGAGTTTGCAGGAGTATATCAGTCTTAAGCCTGATGTAAGAGGTGAAATCATGACAAAAACAACACGTAAGGGAATGGCAGGATCAACTGCCATCCTTTTAATATTTTGTGCATGTTTCATGGTAGGCGTAGGACTTGCAGCAGCAGCACCTTCAGTGTCAGTAGATCCGCAGACAAATGAGTATGATGCAGGCGATACGTTCCAGGTTAGTGTTATGGTCGATTCTGAGACCGCTAACCTTCGTGGCGTGAACCTGCAACTAGCCTATGATCCTTCAGTGCTCGTGGTGAATGACGTTACCAATGAGGAACTGTTTGGAACCGACACACTCACTATATCGTGTGGTGACGACGGAGCAGGCACCATAGCATGTGGTATCGCTTCCACCGCCGGAACCTACACACCAGAAGCCGGAACAATGTTAACCGTTGATTTCGAGGTAAAGGCAGGTGCAGCAAATGGCACTTACGACCTTGATCTAAATGGTGTTGTTCTTAAGGATGAAGCCAATGAACCTATCGTTGGAGTTGGGGTCACAGATGGAACATTGAAAGTAGGGGATGATGTTGTAGTACCTACACCTGATGAACCAGAAGTGAAAATAACTCCTGCAACAAGCGGTCCTGTTGGCCCTGGTGACACGTTCGTGGTAGAGGTTGAAGTCGATTCAGCCGACGAGAATCTTCGTGGTGTGAACCTACAGCTAGCCTATGATCCTGCAGTACTCATGGTAAATGACGTTACCAACGATGAACTGTTTGGATCCGACACACTCACTATATCTTGTGGTGATGACGGAGCAGGCACCATAGCATGTGGTATCGCTTCCACTGCCGGAACCTACACACCAGAAGCCGGAACAATGTTAACCATTGAGTTCGAAGTGAAGGCTGGTGCAACAGACGGAACCTATGACCTTGACCTGAACACTGTAGTTCTCAAGGATGAAACCAATACAGCTATCGCTGGAGTAAGTGTCACGGATGCTACCGTTCAGGTAGCTGACGGAGTGGTCTCTGACGTGCCGGAGGTTATAATATCTCCAGTAACAAGTGGACCTGTCGATATCGGTGACACGTTCCTGGTGGAAGTTGATGTTGATTCAGCTGATGAGAACCTTCGTGGTGTGAACCTGCAGCTATCCTATGATCCTGCAGTACTCATGGTAAATGATGTTATCAATGAGGATCTGCTCGGAGCCGGAGCACTCGTAGCACCTGGAAGTGGTGATGACGCAGCAGGTACAATATCCTATGGTCTTGCTGCCACTGGTGGCGTCTATACGCCGGAAGCCGGGACAATGTTAACCATTGAGTTCGAAGTGAAGGCTGGTGCAACAGATGGAACCTATGACCTTGACCTGAACGCTGTAGTTCTCAAGGATGAAAGCAATACAGCTATCGCCGGAGTGGTAGTTACAGACGGTACAGTTGAGATAGTAACAGTACCTAATGTAGTTCCAGTACCAGAGATCATCTCTCATTCCGATGGTGATGTGGTCTCAAAGACACAGATCGTCGAGGTTGTGGACAACTCCAGTCAGGATGATATCATAACGGCAACGTTTGCTATCTTTGCAGATACCAACGGTAACTGTGCTGATGATGACGTTGGTGAGGTCTGGACCGAGTTCGCAACGGACAATGATAGCTCCGATGGCTGGACAGCTGTGCTTGATACGACAAGTGTACCTGATGGTAAGTACCTGATAAAGGCAACATTGGATGATGGAACAGATTCAGCGTTCAATATCGTCTGTGTAGCAGTATATAATCCACAAGGAATAATACTCCTGCCAGGATGGAACCTGATCTCAGTCCCAGAGACACTTGAGAATGCAACTATCGACTATGTACTTCAGGACTTTACCGACGTAGAGGTTGATGATGTATTCTATGACAATGGAACTGCGATGATTGTACCAACTACCTTTGAGCCATTGAAGGCATATTGGGTACACAACAATCTGTCTGAGGAAGTTGTCATACTCGAGGACTATTTCACACCAAAGGTACCATCTACGCCTCCATCACTGACACTTTATCCGGGATGGAATGCGATTGGTCACAACGCCAAGGTAGAACTGTCTGCAGAGATCAGTCTCGCAACGATCGATGACTGCTACTTCAAGGTCATAGGACCATGGGTAACCTCTGCAAATGAGTTTGCTTACGTAGGCAACAATGGGCAGGAAGGACCCCTCAACGGCAACCAGATAGGTACAGATGTCTTTGAAATGAATATGTATGAAGGATATTACGTATTCGTGAACGAGGAGTGTGTATTGGCCTGAGGTGAAAGGAACATGTAAAATTTGCAGTGAGATTTCTCACTGCTTTTTTGATTTATCAAAGGTGGGACGTATGATAAGCGATAAAAAATATGGTGTTTCATTACAGGTTTTAATAATTTTATTCTCATTCATGGTAGTAGCTGTACCTGCTGCAGCCGTTAGTCCTCCAGTCGTACTAGAAGGGAGTTTAATGGTTGATGGAAGTCCGGCACCTGTGGGAACAGAAGTGGCACTCGTTGTTGATGGCCAGACAGTTGGTGAAACAATTGTAACTAATACGGGTATGTTCGGTGATGAACGAAGCAACAGGCTGGGAGTTAGTTCTGATTATAGTGTGGTTACTGTCTATGTAAATGATGTGGAAACAACGACATTGGACCTTAGTAGCTATCAGAGCGGTGAAGTAATTTCCATGGATCTTAGTGCAACTAATCCTGCACCTCCTACTACTACGACTGAAACCAAATCATCAGGTGGTGGGGGAGGTTTTAGTAGCGTTGCTACTACGGAAACTATTGAAGAAGAGACAATTGCAGAAGAATCAGAATCAGTACCTCAGGAAAAAGCACTTCCAAGCACAGAAGATGAAGTGATGGATGATGAAACCTCACCTGTAACTACTCCTGAGAGTAAGGGCATAATTGCTGTATTTGGTCTCGTCCTTGCAGGAGTTGTTGTAGTTTCTTATGGATACAGATCTAAAAAATAAATTGGATTTGCATGTTGGGATGGGTTGTTTCCTTCCAACTTTTATTCATCATGAGCAGTATTGGGATTGACGGAAAGGCTGTAACTAATGGATGTGGTGATATTAGACGAAGCAGAACTGCCATTAGTGTGGAGATATTAAAAGCTGCATTGGAGGGGGCGAAAAAAACACACATAGTTTACAATGCAAATCTGAACTTTGATATGGTTAACAGGTATCTTGTAATGTTAGAAGAAAAAGGGCTGCTTGAACATAAAGGGAACCTGTATGTAACAACTGCAAAGGGTAGGGAGTTTCAGGAGATTGCAAAGGAATTGGGTCTTTAGTCTCCGCTATCAATAAGCTAATTAGTGAATATTCACTGACATTTTTAAAGTTCAGAAGCATTATTTTTCCTATATAACTTATATATAAAATATAGACACTTTTTATAGTGTCTTTTTTAAATATTTACTACGATGGTCACAGTATATATTTTTTAATAAAATTCATGTACATGAATAAATGTATATATGGTCATGATGTTTATAGGGATGACCAATCAAACAAATGCTTGATAAAAGTTCAAATTGGGCATTATAATTTACTCTGGATTACTCCACGGAAGTATGGTCCAAAACCGAACGGAGGAAAAAAATGTTGAGCCGAGAATTAATATATGGATTACTTCCCTATTCAATTCATCAAAAGATTGTTAAATGGAAATGTAAATTCAAAAAACAAGAGAATGTTCTTATAGAAAACAATTTGGCATTATATCCTCACTCTTTGGACATAAATAAAGTGGTGAGGGAAGATTTGGATAAGTGTGTTGCTTTTTTACCATATTGTGCAAAGCCTATGGGTGAGCATACATGTCCTGCATCAGACAAGATTCACAAACGTAAAAATCAGAAATGTATTAAGGTATCTGGTGGTAGGTGTGACGTACCATGTTCTCTGGGTGAGATGGTAGATGTTCTCATGAAACATGGTTTCAAAAAAGATCAGATATTCATAATAGACCGTGACTCAAATCTCTTCCCGTGGCTTCAGCAAAAAAGAAAGGAAGGCTATGAATATTTCATGCCGGGCATAGGCTGCAAATATGGAGTATCTTATGCCATAGATTATGTTGGAAAGAAACTTGGTTACAAAGGGTGTATCGCCTTTGTTGATGATTATTGCCAGGAAGATAAAGAGAATGGCGTTTGTAAATGCATGAACGATTATCTGGCAATGGAAGGTATTGACAAGGGAAAAATGACTAAGGTTCACAAAGAAACAATTGTTCTGATGGATCGTATTCTCTCAGGGGATTATCCAAATATGGTGGATGTTCCTCATAACTCTCCTAATACGAACGAACATCCTTCTTGTACTTGATTCTTCTACTTTTGAGAATCTTCCATTATTTTTTATATAATTTCTTACTTACTTACTTTTTTATTCATTTAATGTAGATAGTTTTTAGATTTGTGGGGTATATTTGTATATTTTTTTGTTTCCACAAAAAAAGATACCTTATTCGATATTTTATTGCAACGCCAAGATTTTAGAACAATGGTTCAGCTATTATTGAATGGTTGGGATATACGCATATTCCAATGAATCTAGCAGTAAAGGGGGGAGTAATTAACGAAAATATCAGCTTTGGAGAGATTCTACTCATTTGTTCCATATTCTTTAAACAAGAGATTGGTAGAAAAGAGATTGAATTCCAATCAGGTAAATAAACATTTGCTCAGTTACAGTGTAGCTGTCTCCTCACCTGCCGTTGACTTGCAGAAGATCGTTGAGGATGAGCTGGATAGTTGCATATCTTTTCTTCCTTACTGTGCCAAACCATTAGGCAATTCGTTGTGTCCGGTTTCTGATAACCTTAAGTTAAGGAAAAATAGAAACTGTTTAAAACTGGATGGTAAAGTTTGTAATGTCCCCTGTTCCCTGGGTAATATGATAGCGTTACTAAAGGAACAAGGTTTTACAAAAGACCGAATATTGATAATTGATAGTGATTCCAATCTTTTTCCCTGGCTTGAGGAGAAAAAGAGTGAAGGTTACAAATATTTTCTTCCTGGCGTTGGATGCCATTATGGTGTAGGTTATGCATTGAAGTATATCCAAAAAGAGATTGGTTTGGAAGGTTGCATTGTGTTCCTTCAGGATAATGACCCTTCGGACAAAAGTAATGGTGTATGCAAAAGTATTTTTGATTACAACAACATGGAAAAAACTGATAGGGGTAAAAGAACAAAGATAAGTGATGAATCACTTAAGGTAATTGAGGATATATTTTATGGAAAGCTCAATCTGAAAATGAGATGAGCAAAAAAAATAGTTTGATTATTCTTGTTCCTGTCCTATGTTTTGAAACTATGATACTTCACTATGCTTAGGATAATTTCTACTGATTTATGTTTACTGCAATGATAAATACTGACTAAACCAAATTATTCCCTAATAGAAATAAATCTTTTATTTATAAAGGTGGGGAAAGTATGACAAAATGTAGTATACTTTTTGTGATAGCGTTGGTGTTACTCATTATTTCAGGTACCGCAGGAGCTATTACTGTAGATGGAGAACGAAGCATAGGTGAATGGGATGAGAACTGGAACTTTGGTCAGATAAATGGTACTGGCTATGATTCCAATGGTCCTTATGGAGACAAGATGGTTGTGTTCCAGAATGGAAGCTGGTATGATGAGGATCCTGCTGCTGATGCAGGTACTAATTTTAATGAGAACCTGAGTACCGAAGGGCCATATCCCAGCGGATACGATATAAAGGGGCTATATGCCCATTATGATATAATCAACGATACGCTGTATGGTATGCCAACTGTATATGGTTTGCCTGGTGATCTTGATGGTAATGGGGACATTATTGGTCTTGCAGAAAAAGGTGACATAGCTGGAAACGTTAGTGGAAAGCAGATCACTGGTATCGGTCCCGGGGAACAATGGAGCATCATAATATCCCAGGACGAAAAAGCGATAATTATAGTCATTTCAGATAATGACTGGGCTGTCAACACGATAGGCTTTACGGGAATAGATGAAAATGATGTAGTCGCTGCAAATAGAAATGCAGGTGGCCCCGATAATTGTAGCAACTGTGTGTATGAAATATCAATACAAAACCTGGGCCAGTACTTCAATATGACTCCTGGACAAAGGTTCAGTGTAGCCACAAGCGCGGGTGGAAACCTTGATATTGTTGGTGAGGACATTGCGGCTGTGTTCTTTGACATACCAAATCCAATTATTGATATTGAAAAATCAACCAAAGGAGTTGATGCTGATACAGCACCTGGTCCTGGAATTCCGCAAGGTGATGAATTCCTGTGGACCTATGTTGTAACAAACTCGGGCAATGTGCCATTGGAGAATGTATCCGTTAATGACGATAAACTGGGTCCCATAACGGACATCATAAGCAATGGTAACGGTGATAGTATACTAGATATCGGAGAGACATGGATATATGCAGTAACAGGAATTGCCGAGTGTGGCCAGTACGAGAACAATGCCACAGTAGTTGGTTTCTTTGATGTTATTCCGGTGTTTGATACAGACCCAAGTCATTACTTCGGTGAATGTCCTGGTATTGATATTGAGAAAGCCACTAATGGTGAGGATGCTGATGTTGGTCCTGGCCCAAGTATCCTGGAAAATGGTACAGTAATTTGGACCTATGTTGTTACTAACCCAGGTAATGTTCCTCTTAGCAATGTCGTGGTCAGCGATGATCAGGGTGTTACCCCTGTATTCCAGAGTGGCGATACCAATGGTGATGGCCTCCTTGACCTTACTGAGACCTGGACCTATGAAGCAGAAGGTACAGCTGAATGTGGTCAGTATGCTAACATTGGTAATGTTACCGGTGATCATGGTGCAGTTACAGTAACCGATGAAGACCCAAGTCACTACTTCGGTGAATGTCCTGCCATTGACATAGAGAAAGCTACCAATGGTGAGGATGCTGATGTTGGTCCTGGCCCAAGTATCCTGGAAAATGGTACAGTAATTTGGACCTATGTTGTTACTAACCCAGGTAATGTTCCTCTTAGCAATGTCGTGGTCAGCGATGATCAGGGTGTTACCCCTGTATTCCAGAGTGGCGATACCAATGGTGATGGCCTCCTTGACCTTACTGAGACCTGGACCTATGAAGCAGAAGGTACAGCTGAATGTGGTCAGTATGCTAACATTGGTAATGTTACCGGTGATCATGGTGCAGTTACAGTAACCGATGAAGACCCAAGTCATTACTTCGGTGAATGTCCTGGTATTGATATTGAGAAAGCCACTAATGGTGAGGATGCTGATGTTGGTCCTGGCCCAAGTATCCTGGAAAATGGTACAGTAATTTGGACCTATGTTGTTACTAACCCAGGTAATGTTCCTCTTAGCAATGTCGTGGTCAGCGATGATCAGGGTGTTACCCCTGTATTCCAGAGTGGCGATACCAATGGTGATGGCCTCCTTGACCTTACTGAGACCTGGACCTATGAAGCAGAAGGTACAGCTGAATGTGGTCAGTATGCTAACATTGGTAATGTTACCGGTGATCATGGTGCAGTTACAGTAACCGATGAAGACCCAAGTCATTACTTCGGTGAATGTCCTGGTATTGATATTGAGAAAGCCACTAATGGTGAGGATGCTGATGTTGGTCCTGGCCCAAGTATCCTGGAAAATGGTACAGTAATTTGGACCTATGTTGTTACTAACCCAGGTAATGTTCCTCTTAGCAATGTCGTGGTCAGCGATGATCAGGGTGTTACCCCTGTATTCCAGAGTGGCGATACCAATGGTGATGGCCTCCTTGACCTTACTGAGACCTGGACCTATGAAGCAGAAGGTACAGCTGAATGTGGTCAGTATGCTAACATTGGTAATGTTACCGGTGATCATGGTGCAGTTACAGTAACCGATGAAGACCCAAGTCACTACTTCGGTGAATGTCCTGCCATTGACATAGAGAAAGCTACCAATGGTGAGGATGCTGATGTTGGTCCTGGCCCAAGTATCCTGGAAAATGGTACAGTAATTTGGACCTATGTTGTTACTAACCCAGGTAATGTTCCTCTTAGCAATGTCGTGGTCAGCGATGATCAGGGTGTTACCCCTGTATTCCAGAGTGGCGATACCAATGGTGATGGCCTCCTTGACCTTACTGAGACCTGGACCTATGAAGCAGAAGGTACAGCTGAATGTGGTCAGTATGCTAACATTGGTAATGTTACCGGTGATCATGGTGCAGTTACAGTAACCGATGAAGACCCAAGTCACTACTTCGGTGAATGTCCTGCCATTGACATAGAGAAAGCTACCAATGGTGAGGATGCTGATGTTGGTCCTGGCCCAAGTATCCTGGAAAATGGTACAGTAATTTGGACCTATGTTGTTACTAACCCAGGTAATGTTCCTCTTAGCAATGTCGTGGTCAGCGATGATCAGGGTGTTACCCCTGTATTCCAGAGTGGCGATACCAATGGTGATGGCCTCCTTGACCTTACTGAGACCTGGACCTATGAAGCAGAAGGTACAGCTGAATGTGGTCAGTATGCTAACATTGGTAATGTTACCGGTGATCATGGTGCAGTTACAGTAACCGATGAAGACCCAAGTCACTACTTCGGTGAATGTCCTGCCATTGACATAGAGAAAGCTACCAATGGTGAGGATGCTGATGTTGGTCCTGGCCCAAGTATCCTGGAAAATGGTACAGTAATTTGGACCTATGTTGTTACTAACCCAGGTAATGTTCCTCTTAGCAATGTCGTGGTCAGCGATGATCAGGGTGTTACCCCTGTATTCCAGAGTGGCGATACCAATGGTGATGGCCTCCTTGACCTTACTGAGACCTGGACCTATGAAGCAGAAGGTACAGCTGAATGTGGTCAGTATGCTAACATTGGTAATGTTACCGGTGATCATGGTGCAGTTACAGTAACCGATGAAGACCCAAGTCACTACTTCGGTGAATGTCCTGCCATTGACATAGAGAAAGCTACCAATGGTGAGGATGCTGATGTTGGTCCTGGCCCATCACTAGATGTTGGGGACTCTGTAATGTGGACCTATGTTGTCACAAACACAGGTAATGTCCCACTTGACAATGTTGTCGTTACCGATGACAAGGGTGTTATCCCTGTCTACCAAAGCGGTGATACCAATGGTGATGGCATCCTTGACCTTGCCGAGATCTGGACATATCAAGCAACAGGCAGTGCTTCATGTGGTGACTATGCCAATCTTGGTACGGTGACGGGTGACTATAATACGGTCACAGTTAGTGATGAGGATCCAAGCCACTATAATGTTGTCTGCATACCACGTATCGATATTGAGAAGTCAACCAATGGTGTCGATGCTGATACGGCTCCAGGACCAACACTGGAATATGGGTCAAATGTCACTTGGGAGTATGTTGTAACTAACACTGGAAATGTGCATCTTACCAATGTGACTGTCACTGACGATCAGCTTGGTATCATTAGCAACATTGTTGACAAAGGAAATGGTGATGACACGCTTCTTCCAGGTGAGGTATGGACCTATCAGGCAACAGGAGTTGCGGAATGTGGTCAGTATGCTAACATTGCAGACACTATAGGCTACTATGGTGCCACTCCGGTAACTGACAATGATCCCAGTCATTACAATGTGAACTGTGGACCAGACATCGATATCGAGAAATACATCAATGGAAAGGATGCTGATCAGCAGCCAGGAATTATGCTTGCTGTGGGTGATGAGATCATATGGACCTTTGTAGTGGAGAATACAGGTGATGTACCACTGGAAAACATAGTTGTTGTTGATGATAAGCTTGGAGTAATTCCTGAATCGAGCATTATCTCAAAGAGTATCAACAATGATAATATCCTGGACTCTGGAGAGGTCTGGACATATGAACTCGTGGATAGTGTTGAAGAATGCGTACCTCAGCACAAGAACATTGCAACAGCCACTGGCGAATTTGAAGGTGATGAGGTTACAGATGAAGATGCAGCCCATTATTACTGTCAGCCTGTGGTGCCACTGCTAAGTCCTGTTGGAATGATGGTATTCGTTGCCTCTCTTGGACTTGTAGGAACATTCTACCTAAGAAGGAAGGATTAATTCCTTCTTTTCTTTTCTTTTCTTTTTTACAATTAATTCTGATTTCGTCTAGCATTAAAAAGTACACTTACTCATTATTATTTTTATAAAGTTCAGATATCCTTTTATGTAATTTCAAATAAAAAGGCTTTATACTGAATTTTTTTACTGAGCAAAGATACTAAACTTAGTTTGTTGCATCGATATATATTGTGGTGACTAATTCATTATTGATAATATATTCTTTATAAGAAGGGAGCAGAAAATAATGAACAAATTACATGTAATGTTCGGTGTATTGATTGTTTTATTCTCTGTCCCTAGCGTCATGGCAATATCCGTGGATGGGGTGCGTGGAGTTGGGGAGTGGAATGAAAACTGGGCTTTTGGACAGGCAGATGCTACAACGTATGATCCAACTGGTCCGTTTGGAGACAAAATGGTAATTTCCCAAGCTGGAACTTGGTATGATGATGATCCTATGAGGGATTCTGGTACGCTTTTTAATGATAATATGGCTACCGAAGGTCCTTTTGAAAGTGGGTACGATTTGAATGCAATATATGCGAATTATGATATCGCATCTGACACTCTCTATGGTATGGCCACTGTATATGGTCTGCCAGGAGATCTTGATGGTGATGGAAGCATATCAACTGTTGCTCTTAATGGTGACACAGTCGGTCCTGTAACAGGGAAGTCAATCAATGGAGTTGGTGTTGCCGAACAGTTCAGTATCACGATAACACAGGATACTCAAAGCTTACTTATAACCGTTTCCGGAAATAACTGGACCGTTTCTCCACTTGCTGGTTCTTTCCCAGGTTTCACAGAGGCAAATGTAGAAGCAGCCAACAGTCAAGCCGCAAATGCGGTGTATGAAATATCGGTAAGTGGTATCGCTGACCATTTCAATCTTGTTCCTGGTCAGGAATTTGAAGTCAGAGTAATTGCCGGAGGAAACCTTGATATTCCTGGTGAGGATCAGGCACGTATCGTCGTTGCTATACCAAACCCGGAGATAGATATCGAAAAGGCAACCAACGGTTTTGATGCAGATAATCCAACAGGCCCTGAACTTGATTCTGGGGATGATGTAACATGGACCTATGTTGTTACCAATACTGGAAATGTACCACTGGAAGATGTAGTTGTTACAGACGATAAACTTGGTGTAATTACCACAATTGTAGATCAGGGTAACGATGACGATATACTGGATGTTGATGAAGTCTGGACCTATGAGGCAACAGGTACAGCAGTATGTGGACAGTATGCTAATGTTGCTGACGTCGTAGGCTACTATGGTGTCATCCCGGTGACTGACGAAGATCCAAGCCATTACATTGTAAGGTGTGAACCTGACATTGACATTGAAAAGCATACAAATGGTCAGGATGCAGATTATCCACTTGGTCCTCAGATTGAGGTAGGACAAACCATTGAGTGGGAATACTTCGTAACCAACACTGGTGATGTACCACTGGAGAATATCGTCGTCGTGGATGATGTTATTGGTACGATTGGGGATGATAAGATCGTTTCCAAGAGTATGAACAATGATAATATTCTGGATATAGGAGAAACGTGGACCTATGTGGTTACTGACACATTGGAGGAGTGTATTCCTCAATATGAGAACATTGCCGTTGTAACCGGTGAGGATGACGAAGGAACCGTCGTAACGGATGAGGATCCAAGCCACTTCCACTGCCAGCCAGTTGTCCCATTATTGACACCTGTTGGTATACTGGTTATGGTCGGTGCACTTGGAGCTCTTGGAATTATCACGCTTAGACGTCGTGATTAATTCCATATTTTTATTTTCCGTAGTTTCTTTGTTCTTGGAGGGAATATGACTAAAAAAAGCAGAAATTTAAAAGGTGCCAGGAAACATAAAACTATAGAAAAGACGGCTGATCCTTTGCCTTACTTTATATATGTGAAGGATTTTCTGAAAAAGAATGAACAGGTTATTAGATTCATTGGACCTTATCTGTTATTCATATCACTTTTCACAGGAACCTATGTACTTTTCCAGGAGAAATTTATTTTCCTGAGTACAATGACCGCGAATGCTCTTTCAGACATTATGTCCATCTTAGGAGTTGAAAGTTCGTCATATGGTCAGTCTGTTTACATGAACGACTTTTCTGTAATGGTCATAGATGAATGCACGGGGATGTATGAACTGCTTGTTTATGCCGGGTGTGTGCTTGCCTATCCTACTACATTACGTAACAAGTTGCTCGGTGTAGTTTTGGGTGTGCCTGCAATGCTAATTATAAATATGTTCAGGCTTGTATTCTTGTCTTTTGTAGGATTGATGTACCCTGCGCTTTTTAGCTATGTACATTATTATCTGTGGCAGATAACGTTCATTTTCCTAATAGTGATGCTCATGTTACTGTGGATAGAAAAGGTAGTGAAGGGCGAGAATATTTAGGATATGGGCAAATTTGCTGATGGGTAAAGGGTGATTAAAAATTGTGTTATGAACAGTTTGTCTGAAATGATATAACTTTCAATAAAAGTTTTATCTGGAAAGCACGAAAAACATAATCTTTCAATTATGCATTTGAGTGTGGATGTGGTGTTATAGTAAGAAGAAGTAAAACAACCATAAGTGTGGAAATATTAAGGGCTGCATTAGAGGGGGCAAAAAAAACACATATTGTGTACCGTGCAAATTTAAACTTTGAAGTTGTGAACAGATACCTTTCCCTTTTAAAGGAAAATGGGTTGATCGAGCAAAAAGGTAATCTTTATGTCACAACTGATAAAGGTAACGAGTTTCAAGAGGTTGCTAAGGAACTAGGTTTGTGAATCCATTGAATTTCTTGTAACTCCACTATCTATTTTATATCATTAGCATGGCGTTGGATTCGCAGGGTATTTTTTGAATTTCAATAGGTTTTTAACCGATAACCTGTATAATAAAGCTGGATTTCGTGAATTTTGTAGTTCATGGATATAAATTATCATAAAAGGAGGCCATATTATGCTGGAGATCAATAATCTAACAGTTGAAATCGGCGGCCGAAGGATACTGAAAGGTGTTGACCTTGATGTTCAAGCCGGTTACACTAACGTTCTTTTCGGACCAAACGGAGCAGGCAAATCCGCACTTCTTATGACGCTGATGGGTTTTAGTGGTTATAATGTTGTAGAAGGAGAGATCATTTTCAAAGGGGAGGATATTACCAATATGTCGGTCTTTGAAAGGGCACAGATGGGCATGGGTATCATGACACAAAGGCCTCCTAATATGAGTGGTGTAAAACTTCATGATCTTCTGAATGTCATTTCAAAAGAACCGATGGATACAGATAGTCTTGCTGAAACATTGGACATGGTGCGGTTCTTTGAAAGGGATGTAAATGTCGGATTCTCAGGAGGGGAGATCAAAAGATCAGAGCTTCTCCAGCTTTCTGCACAGAACCCGGATTTTATCCTTCTTGACGAACCAGAATCCGGCGTGGATCTCGTAAGCATTGAGCAACTTGGCCATACTATAAAGGAACTCTTACAGAAAGACTGCAAATGTGCTGGTGATAGATGCAAACACGGTAAATCTGCACTGGTAATCACACATACAGGACAGGTTCTTGATTACATTGAAGCGGACAGAGGGTATATACTGTGCAATGGAACGGTCATGTGTTCAGGAAACCCACGTGAGATGCTGACAGAGATCAAAGAGCAAGGGTATGAGGAGTGTATCAAATGCAAGCTGATGAGGATATAAAAAAGAAGGCAGAAGCCGCACTCGGGAAGAAAGCTGCCTACGGGGAGGATTTCGATCTTGATGAATATGGTATTGCGCCAGATAATGCTGAAAAGGCCGATGACCTCGAAGAGCTTAGTGAAGAGGATCAGAGAACACTCCTGAACGTGGGATTCACGCCATCTGAAGACAATAGGTCAGGCAGTCTGATCATGCTTGACAATACAGTGACACACACATCCCTGCGTAACGAGGATGTTGTAGAACTGATGTCCCTTGAGGATGCAATGAAAACCCATGAATGGGTTAAGGATTATATGTGGAAGCTGGTTAAGCCGGATACAGACAAATACACTGCAATGAGTTATCTTCAGGAAGCAAACGGGTATTTTATAAGGGCACCAGAAGGCAAAAAATCAAAGATGCCAGTCCAGACATGTTTGCTCATAGGTTCAAAGCAGGTTTCTCAGACGGTTCACAATATAGTCATCGTTGAGGAAGGTGCAGAGCTTGATGTTATTACCGGATGCTCTACAAGACATGGAATTGACAAGGGTCTTCACCTTGGAATTTCAGAGATGTATGTTAAAAAGGGTGCAACCCTTAATTTCACTATGATCCACAATTGGGCAGAACAGATAGGTGTCAGACCAAGGACTGTTGTTCATGTGGAAGAAGGCGGTACATACATCAGTAATTATATTACTCTTAAACCTGTCAAATCCGTACAGGCCTATCCAACTGTTATCCTTGAAGGTAAAGGTGCCTTTGCAAGATTGAATACAATAGCTGTGGCACATCCGGGTTCCGAGCTTGATCTTGGAAGCAGGGTCATCTTTAACGCAGAGGATACAAAGGCTGAACTTATATCAAGGACAATCACTACAGGAGGCAATGCAATTGCCCGGGGTGAGATGATAGGTAATGCAAACAATGCCAAAGGGCACCTGGAATGCCACGGACTCGTACTTGGCGGTGGTATGCAAAGAGCTATTCCTATACTTGAGGCAAATGTTGAAGATATCGAACTATCTCATGAAGCTGCTGTTGGCAGGATAGCACGGGAGCAGATAGAGTATCTTATGGCGAGGGGACTCTCAGAAGAAGAATCTGTGGGTATGATCGTAAGGGGATTCCTTGATGTTGGTATCCAGGGTATTCCAGATGAGCTAAAAGCTGATATCGATGCCACAATAGCAAAGATCGGAGAGAATGCTATTTGACATTTCTCTCATTTTTAAATTAATCAATTATCTGAGGAGAATGAATGAATCAAAAATATGTGGCTATTTTTCTGGCTGCTATAATGGTAATGTCAATATTACCATTTTTTTTCAGCGGCGATGCAAACGATTCCAATACAAGTGAAGAAGTTACAGGTCTGGAGGATGCACCGGGTTTTGAGATTATTGACGGAACACATTTTGATGCAGAAATAAATTCAATTGCTGAAGGGCTTACAATTAGCCCGCAGGGTGTGTCAAATGCAGCATATATTGATTACTCAAAGGTATATGGTACTCCGCTTCAGGCTTTTGCACCTAATATCACTGATCTGTATTCAGTATACAATACTCTGATAATCAAAAGGTATTCAGCTTATGATGATGAGGGCTTTGCATTTGAAGCACATGTGCTTTCACCAGAGGTCATCAATTTCCAGTATATAGGGGCAGGAACTTATAATGGATATCAACTTCTCTCAAGAGGCGGAGAACTTTTTAATGTGATAGGTACTCCTACTCTATTAGGTACTTCCAGTAGTCTTGAATCTGTTATCGATGTCTCATCAGGTATGTCCAACTCTTCTACAGAATATGATGAAATACTTGGATATGTGGTACCAGGGGCTGAATATCAGATGCTGAGCTCTGAGGATCTCATTGCTGAGCAACACTATCTGGAATTCAGAAATATGGAAGATGGAAATTACACAAAGACGGAGATATTCCTGAATCCATTGGAAGGCACGATTAGTACAATCGCGGGCTTTGAAGCCAACAGTACTGAACGGGGTCTGTTATATGATACGACTATTGAGGATGATGGAAGGATTGTAACAGTTGTTGTTACGAGTAATGAATCAAATTTCTTCAACCTTGCAATGGAACAATACTGGTGATATCTTATCACCGTTTTCTCTTTTTTTTGTTTATTTTTCTGCCACAAGCTTTATACCTGAACAAGTTATTAATTGATTCCAATTGCGCATTCAGCAGATTATTATTTGTTTGGATGTAGTAATTCAAAGCCAATATTTGGCATTGAACTTTGTGTCAGTTAATTATTGATAATATTATTGCAATCATAATTGGCCAAATTAGCCGGGATTACCGGCATACAATGAATAATGAAAAACCATAGCATATAATATGGTTTCGAAGGAGAATATAATATGGCAGCTAAATTTGATGTTCCAGAAGAACTTGTAAATAAAGCACTTGAGAGTGTAGAACTGGCGAGAGACACAGGCAAATTAAAAAAAGGCATAAATGAAGTGACAAAAGCTATCGAGAGAGGCATCACAAAGCTTGCAGTAATTGCAGAAGATGTTGATCCTGCTGAAGTTATTGCACACATTGCACCACTCTGTGAAGAGAAGAATGCTGCTTACATCTATGTTAAAGAGCAGAAAGAGCTCGGTGCTGCTTGTGGAATAGGTGTTGCTTGCTCCGCTGTCGCTATTATCGACGCTGGCAAGGGCGGCGAACTTGTTGAAGACATTGCACAGAAAGTAAGTGCGCTTAAATAATTCTGATACGTGAGGTATCGCTATGGCAGATGAAGATACAGGCTATGCGGCTGAAGTCATCGATGTTATCGGTAATACCGGTATGCATGGTGAAGCCAGCCAGATCCAGTGCCGTGTGCTTGAAGGCCGTGATAAGGGCCGTATAATCACCCGAAATTGTGTTGGTGCTGTAAGGATCGGTGACATTATGATGTTAATCGAGACTTCCAGAGAGGCTAAAAAACTGACTACCAGATGAGGTGACTACAATGGAACAAAGAAAATGTTCTTTTTGCGGTGAATTTCTTGAACCCGGAACCGGTAAGCTCTTTGTAAAGAAGGATGGCTCTACCTATTATTTCTGTTCATCCAAATGCGAAAGCAACTTCGAGCTTGGAAGGTTACCAAGACGTACAGTCTGGACCGAACAGGGCAGAATTTACTTGAAGAAAGCATAATTGGGTGTTCTAAATGGAACAAACATACATTATGATCAAACCTGATGCAGTACAGCGTGGACTGATGGGTGAGATCATCTCAAGGATAGAGAACCGTGGTCTTAAGATTGCAGCTATGAGACTGTGTGTCATGAGTGAAGAGAGTGCAAAGGAGCACTACAAGGAGCATGCTGAAAGGCCCTTCTTTGCTTCACTTATAGAATATGTGACATCAGGTCCTTCTGTTTCCATGGTGGTGGAAGGAAAGAATTCCATTGCTATCATGCGTGCAGTGAACGGTGCAACAAATCCTGTTGATGCACTCCCAGGTACAATAAGGGGAGACCTTGCAATTGAAACAGGCAGGAATGTAGTACATGCTTCAGATTCGACAGAATCCGCACAGCGTGAGATAGCTATCCACTTCAAGGACTCAGAGATAGTTAACTATTCAAAGATCGATGAGGTCTGTCTCTACGAGTAAGTATGGACAGTCGGGATGTTTGCAATTATAATGGCAAATATCCTGAAGTATCCTTTACTGTAAATTATTTTCCAATCATCTAAATATCTTTGAAGGGGCTTTTTCATGGCTGTAAATGAAGATCTACGTACACCAATAGTTTCTGTGATGGGACATGTCGATCACGGAAAAACGACTTTGCTTGATATAATCAGGGGAAGTGCTGTTGCCGAAGGAGAGGCAGGTGCCATTACTCAGCACATAGGTGCAACTGAGGTTCCTATTGATAATATTGTTAACAAATGTGGGGATCCATCACTTAAGGAGAGGTTCATTGTCCCGGGACTTTTGTTCATTGACACGCCCGGGCATCATGCGTTCACGTCCCTGAGAAGCAGGGGAGGCGCGCTTGCAGACCTCGCTATTGTGATCGTTGACATCAATGAGGGTTTTATGCCTCAGACGATCGAAAGTCTTCACATACTTAAGAGATTCAAGACTCCTTTTGTAGTTGTTGCAAATAAAATCGACAGGATACACGGTTGGGAGCCCAATAAGAATACACCTTTCCTTGCTACATATAACAAGCAGAGTGAACGTGTAAAGACTGATCTTGACAACAAATTCTATGAAATTGTTGGTGAGCTGTACAATCTTGGATTCAATTCTGAAAGATACGACCGGGTCAATGATTTCCAACGCAATATCGGAGTCATTCCTATAAGTGCGGTAACTGGCGAAGGTGTTGCTGATGTGCTCATGATCCTTCTCGGACTCGCTCAGAAATTCCTCGAGGGAAGCCTGCATTATAATGCAAAGAGCCCTGGAATTGGAACAGTTCTTGAAGTAAAAGAAGAGAAAGGTCTTGGAACAACTATTGATACTATACTTTATGATGGAATCATCAAAAAAGGTGACACTATAGTTGTGGGAAGCCTTGGCGACCCCATTCAGACAAAGATAAGGGCATTATTGAAACCACGTCCGCTTTCAGAGATCAAAGCTGAGGAAAAATTCCAGCAGGTAGCTGAAGTCACAGCTGCGGTTGGTGTTAAGATATCAGCTCCGAATCTTGAAGGTGCACTTGCAGGAGCTCCTGTAAGGGTTGTAAGTCTGGAAACCATCGACGCTATTACTGCAGAAGTAAAAAGCGAGATAGCAGATGTTCAGATAGATACCGATTCTGTTGGTGTCACAATAAAAGCTGATACCATAGGTTCTCTTGAAGCTCTTGTAAATGAGCTCAAGAAAGAAGAGATCCCTATAAGAAAAGCACATGTAGGTGACGTCAGCAACAGGGATATCGTGGAAGTTTCAGCAATTGAAGACCCATTCTATTCGGTAATTATCGGATTCAACGTAAAGGTTCTTCCTGATGCAAAAGAGAAGCTCCAGACTACTACGGAAGTAACACTTTTCAGGAACGATGTGATATATCGCCTGATAGATGATTACAAAGACTGGGCCAAGAAGCAGAAGGAACTTGCGGAGAAAGAGATATCCGATACCATCATCAAACCTGGACGATTCCAGATAATGCCAGATTGTATATTCCGCCAGAGCAAACCGGCTGTGGTTGGTGTTAAGATCGTTAGCGGAACGGTGAAGACGAACGTAGATGTGGTAAACACAGATGGTGAAGTCGTTGGTAAGGTCAAAGGTCTTCAGCTAAGGGGAGAGAACATTTCCGAGGCTAAGATTGGTATGGAAGTTGCAATGGCTCTTGAAGGACCGACGGTTGGAAGACAGATAAAGGAAGAGGATACACTCTTTGTGAATGTCCCTGAAAGACACGCAAAAAGAATCGAACATGATATTTACGATTCAATGACGGCAGATGAATTAGAAGCACTGGATGCGTTTCTTGCAATCAAGAGAAGGGATAATGCTTTCTGGGCAAAATAATTCAAATGCATATTCATAAAGACTGATCATAACAACAGGAACAATAAACTAATAAGGAGGAAAAAATATGGCAGATTTCAAAGTAGTGGTAGCAGACCCAAAGACAAAATCATATCAGATCGATGTCACAGGCGCTGAAGCTAATAAATTAGTTGGTAAATCTATTGGAGAAACCGTAGATGGAGCAATCGCTGGTTTACCCGGATACACACTTAAGATTACTGGCGGAAGCGACAAGAGTGGAATGGTCATGAGACCGGACCTTCCAGGACCAAGCAGAAGAAAAGTACTCGTTGCAGAAGGAACTGGTTATTCACCAGTTGCAAAAGGTGTACGCCGCAGAAAGATGATGCGCGGAAAGGAAATTGCACCTGACATCATTCAGATCAACACAGTTGTTGTAGAGCATGGTGACAAGACTATAGAAAGGATCCTTGGTGGCGACGAAGAGCCAGCTGAGGACGTTGAAGCAGCAGCAGAGTGAGTTTCTCACTCTCTGATGCATTTTTATTTATTTTTAATTCCAGTATAGCTGGATGTTCCAAATCCCAGATCAATTATTTTGTTTCTGGAAAGCATTATTGAAATTAATTTTTTAGCTCCGTTGATACTTAATCCTGTGTTTTCAGCTACATCTTCAGCATCAAATGATTCAGTTTGTTCTATCAGGGATAAAATTTCATTCTCAAGAGTTATGTAGGTATCTAAATTATGCCATACTTTAAGTTGGTCTGCACGTTCCACGTTCTTATCAAATAGTAACTCATCATTCTCAAGATTATAAAGATAGAGAATCATGCGTGGATGTACATAATTTTGTGACCAGATTTTAATATCACTTTTCCACTCTGAATTCAAAATACAAATACTTTTATATTGGCCTTTTGGAACGGCGTTTGCTTCTCTCTGTACAAACTGCATAATAGTTCTGAGGTCATCAAATGGATGCCAGTATGTCTCAAATGTGAGAAGAGGCTTTAAAACAGTATTCATTATGCTTCCGGAAATGAATTTGTCCGATTTGTTAACTTTCCATTTTTTATCTCCGATATATTCTCCATTGAATGATATTTCAGCCTGGTGTATAGAATATTTGTGTTCCTGTGCGTTCATGTAATTATAGAGTTTTGAAAGCATTTCAGTATTGATACTTTCCTCTACATTTTTCTTAATTTCACCTGAAACTATTCTACCAGAATTCATTGAAGGCGCTAATATATTTTTGGAGGAGCTTGAAGATCCAGATGACCTTCCTATATTCTTTACTTGGGAGGGAATTGAAGCATCATCATCAGTTTCAATTGAAATCTGTTTCTCACCGGAGATTACATGTTCTGCACTCTTTGCTTCCATTTGTTTTAGTTTGAACTCTTTGAGCATATTCTTGTCTACAATAATGCGCTGATCAATGTCTTTTTTTAAGTTCTCAAGAAGATCTTCCAACAGAAAAATATCAATAGACTTTGTTGGACTGACAAGTGAGGAGAAAACGTCTTTCACTGTGGCAGATTCTTCCAACAAGTTGTTTTCTGTCCTGTAAAAATCCTCTAATGTACCTTTTCTATCAGAAAATCCAACAAGTTCTTTATTTTTTATATCTGAAAGAAGTTGGGATACATTTGTCCTGATATTGCGAAGCTGGAAATTGATGTCTGTCTCTTTTTGTGCATACGTTCGCTGGATAAGTTTTTCAATAGAGCTATAAACATCGTTCAGGTTCCTGACCACAATTTGCCGATTATTCTTTTCCAGAGCTTCGGGGTCTTTTAGTACTTCCATCTTTATCGTTTCCTGATTATTTTAGAGCATAGTCAACTTCATCTAAAATACAAATTTTTATAACTATCAATTAGATGTTTTATGATTTAATAATTAGGAGACTAATTTTGCATATTCATGCTATTTCATGTGTTCCAAGATCAATGGGTTCTTGCTGGCAAAGAACTTCATTCACCTCAAAGGAAAAATTGAGGTTTCCAAGATCGATTTTTCCAGCGTTGATCGGTTTTATTGCAAGGGACGTATATGCTGAGGAATGTGGCTGTATTTCAGGTATGCAAGCATCAGTATTCTGACATTCTACAAAAGAAGAGAAGCAGCTATTAAAGCAAACATTGCTGACAGTTTCATCCGATCTGTTCTCTACATAAATATTCAGTGTGTTCCCAACCTCACTATATAGTGTTTCAGGAACATTGATCTTAACATTCACATCAGGGATCTGTATGTGTTGCTCTCCAAAAGCCACGGGGCCTATCTTGCAATTGTTGTTACCCAGGGTAAATATAATTTCAAAATATCCAATATCCAATATGCCTGCAATTGTTGGCATGATCTGATATGTGACGCCATAAGATGAATCAGGTGCCATATTCTTTGTATCTGAAAACGCTGTATCATATTTCAGTCCTTTTGGGAAAGAAGATTTCACATGCAGATTAATCAGATCAACATTTAAGGTGTTTTTCATTTTAATGGATATTGTAGAACTTTGCCCAAGTCGAAGTGTTTCAAGTTGCTCAAATTTTAATTCAAAGAATGAATGGACAATGTCAATATTCCCAAAAAAGATTGGATGTTTTTGGTGTTTGTTATTGTTAACCTCAAGGTAAAGGTCACAATAGCCCATGGACATAGTTCCTGCTACCAGGGGTATAAAAGAGAAAGAAGACGACACCGAAGAGATTGGCTCAATATCTCCAAGATTCAAAACAGGTTTATCGCATCGAATGGTTCCGGGAAATGCTGCCCTTATCCAGATGTTCTCTATCATTTTTTCAGTGGGATTATTTACCCTGAAGAAAAGCATATTGCTAAATCCGAGTTCCGCAGGTTCTGTAAATTTATATTCTAGATTTACGGAATCAACAATTTGTAACTCTTTTACTCTTCTGCTTTCAATACCGACTCTCTTTTCATATGTCCAGAAAATGTAGATTATGATATAAAGAAGAAAAATGTATATCGGTGCACTGGCAGCATATATTAGATCAAGTTTACTATTAATGGATAGTATGAGACTTGCTATCAAGTATGTGGAAAGTACAATCCATAAAAATGAATATATCTGGAAGAAAAGTCCACTCCGACCACCTGCTTTGTTCTGAAGCGCATGAGCAAGTGATTTAGCTACATCCTCTAGAGGTCCGAATTTCATCTAAATCGCCTAGCCATAAGTGAATAATTAGTTTATGGAAGTTTGATTATAAATATATTATTGAATCAATTGTCTTATGTAATCTTCATTCCGCATTCACTGCAAAAGTTTGCACCTTGGGAAATTTTAGAACCGCATGAAGGACAATAATTAACCATAAACTCTGATTTTTGTATCACGCTATCCTCTACAATAACATTGTCTTCACAATTGCCATTAAGATCACATGAGTTCAGCAAGTTGCTGCGTTGGATTATGGAATCTTTTATGGTTACATTTACTATCTGCTTAACATCGTTTTTTCCATTCAAACTCGATTTCATCTCCCTGCAAAGTTCACGACCGAATTCTGCAAGCATACCTACAAGTGACTCGGCTGTCTGCGTTGCACCAAAAAGTTCGATACTACCTGTATCTCCAGAGATTGTGATCTTCAGGATGATGTCATGGTCATTCACCTTTGTGTTGCCATAGTACCAGGTTTCATAATGATTTCCATCTTTGTTTCTCAAGGTCCGAACATGTCTTATATCATGATGCTGCACCATCTCGCGACACATGTTCATAAGTGTTACAATATCAAAGTCTGATTTGATATGATATACTTTACTATCCCTGAAAGGAAGCGCAGCCAAAAGTTCCCGAAGCATTCCGATATTTATGTTAGAATTTGTTTTCATAATAGGACATGTCACTGCAATTCTTTTTGTTTCCATCTCTGTGTTCTGCAGTTTCCCTTTTGCATCCTTGTAGAATATTCTGCATTTTATCTCAGAGGACTTCGAACAGATGAGGGGATCGAAATAAATCATAACCGACTTTGAATTGTTACCTTCTATGTTTCCGAGTAGCAATTTGTCATTCTTTGCGGAATACATCGGTTCAAATCTGTCTATCCTGAAAAGGTGTTCATCAAAATCAAAATCCAATGCTACATCATTAACCACAAGAGCGGATACATTGTTAACAGACATTTTCAAACGGACAAAACCCTGGTAGAATTCAGTTTCCCTGAATACCTGTATCTGAGTTCTTAATTCAGGATTATTGCTATCCATTACTGGGCTGCCTTTTGATACTTCATAAATTCCTATGTCAATAGGCTCCTTTTTATAATAATTTCCATTGACTAGGTAGGAAACATATATTTTACCAAGATCGATATTATCTGGAAGTCTGGGGTACAGAAAAATAGCAGTATAGCCGGATGATTCTGCATTTATAACGTCAATACTTACCACGTTTTCTTCACATCGAACGAGACGGGAACACTCCGCTCGTATTGAGACGTTCGTTATTGGTATGTCAGAAGGATTTATGATGGTTACCTTTACTGGATTTTCCGTTTCTGCTTTCAAAGGTTGTTGTATGTCTATGGCAATATTAAGTGCTTCATTAATCTGTTTTTCGTGCTCGAGTTTTTTTATTCTTTTGATTTCTTTTTCCGCATTCATTTCTTTTATAGCTGTTCTGACTCTGGAACCCGATCGAAGTGAAACCAGAGGGCAGACAAAAATTGCGATTAAAGGAACTGGTTCAAATGAAGAGAAGACCAAAGCACCGAATATTGCTATTATAACTCCTGTAAAAATTGCATGGGGAAGAATGCTATCTTCAGTTTGTTCATTTTTAGCATTTCCGCTAATCACTTTTGGAACAATATATGCAGTGATAGCTGCAAGTATAAACCCTATCATTCCACTTGCTATTATACGGGGAAATCCTCCTCCTAGACCAAAGAAGAGGCCTATGTAAATACCTATACGCAGGTTATCACGGGGGTCGAAATATGACCATTTCAGCGGCATTAGAATCACTTTTTTAGTAGTTCAGAAAAGACATCTTCTTCACCAGTCTTCTGGATAGAGGATCTGGCTTCTATATACCAGCTAACGATGGATGGTTTTCTCTTTTGTAATACGGCTTCGAAGTCCTGAAGTCTTATTTTTCTTGGTTCGCTACCTCTCAAAGCTTCTCCAAGTGGAATGTCTGCAGCTTCCTTGCATATAGCCGCCAGATCTGCACCGGAGTAGGAATTTGTAATTGTAGCCAGACGATTTATATCGACATCATTATCAACGGGTCGCTTTTTCAAATGTATATTTAGAATCGCTATCCTAGCATCAGTGTCTGGCTCAGGAACAAAGACAAGTTTGCTGAAACGCCCCGGGCGTCTCAGGGCAGGGTCGATTGCCCATGGTTCATTTGTAGCTGCAAGCACCAGAAGATTATCAGAATCAGTATCCACACCATCCATTTGCGCTAAAAGTTCGTTTACAACTCTCTTTGCATAGTCTTCACTTTCACTGCGTCTTCCGGCAATAGAATCAATCTCGTCAAAAAAGATAATGGATCTCTTTCCCTTGCGGGCAATGTCAAAAACCTGCTTTACATTCTTTTCCGAAGCACCCACCCATTTACTTACAATACTGCTGGTCTTGACACTGATGAACTCAGCTCCGCATTCTTTTGCAGCTGCTTTTGCCATCATGGTTTTACCACAACCAGGGGGACCATATAGTAAAATCCCTTCGCCGGCTTTTTGGCCGTACATATTGTAGAGTTCTTTATGTGTGAACGGGTAAATTATAGCTTTTCGTATTTCCTCTTTCACCTGTTCAAGGCCACCGATGTCTGAAAATCCAATGTCAGGCATTTCTTTGAGAAAAACATCATCTTTTGAAAGAGAAGATTCATCGTTGCTTCCGGAATCCTTTCTGCTCTGGTTATTTCCGTCAGAAGACAAAACAGCAGAACCTCTTTTAAGCGCTTGGGCTCTGGCAAAAAGATGTTCTGCAAGGTCGCGCTGTGTGTTGCGGTCAATACCATCACCAAGCATATTGGAAGCATCGTTGTAGAGCTTGGCAGCTTTCAGGTATAATTCACGCGCTCTTTCAGATTGACCTCTGTCTTCCAGGTCCTTTGCAGCTTTTGCATAACCGCGCGCTTGTGCAGCAAATGTGATGGCTGAGTTCAAATAAGCACCTCAAAATTACGAATCTGGCTGATTTCAGAAAACAAAATTCCAGATTATTCGGTATCTGCCATTTCGGATTCGATCTTCTTTGAAAGCTCATCTTTTTCTGGTGTCTCGCTTGATAGCTCTGCAAGGAGTTCTGATCTTAATGAATCCTGCATATCAGAGAGTTCATTCCCACCACTCATTGCTGCATCCATGGAGGATGTCATCATACTTGTTGCTGTATTTACTTTTTCCATGGAGGTTCTTATGTTTGTTACAGCACCTTCGAGTTTATTGGTATCAAAGCCAAGTTGTTTTTGCCATTTTCCCAGGTCCTCGCCAATTTCAACAACTTCCTTTAGGCCGGTTTGCATCTCAATTACATCGGTCATGGATTGTGCCATCTCTACCATGCTGCTAATGGTGTTGACCTGACCCTCAACAAGGGAATGTCTTCGTGATGCAACTCTGAATTCTCTGTCGTTTCCATTTGCAAGAGCTTCTTTAGCCTGTTCCCTGGATTTCTGTTGTTTTTTCATCAGTTCCTTTTCACGGCTTGTTAGTCTTTGCTCGGAAATGCTAAGTTTTGTTTTCAGCTCTTCGGGTGATACCTTCTTAAATGGATTCTTTAATGCCATTACAATTCCTCTTCCATTCTTTTCTGTTTTGCATATCGTATACACAGTTTCATAGCTTCAGATTTATTGATAGCTATTCCCATTTCTACTAATGTATCCAGATATAGTTTACTGTCTTCTGAGATTCTTGCACTCACCGGGTACGAATTAGCCATTGTTATTCCAACTTTGCGTCGCTTTGTATGCTTATGTATACAATGGAAAACAATATATATAATACTTCCTCAATACCTAAATAGAAGTAAAAATTAAACATTAACAAAAAAGGTGTAAATATCATGGCGTTCAAATGGAAAAGAGAAGCAGATGATGTTGCCAGGGTGGTTCCTAAAAAGGAAGTTGGAGGTTTTTTCAGTAAAGCAGTAATCCTCTCTCCGAATGAAAAGGCAGCCATGGTAAAGAATGGAGTTGTTGATGAGATTGTAGACAGCGGTAAATTGAAGGTTGGTGGCCTTTTAAAACCGGGCAATATTGGGAAAGATGTGGATGTTGTCCTGATGGACACCTCTTCAAAGGATTTGCAATGGACGCAATCCGAACTATGGACCAGGGATAATCAGAAGGTAGCTTGCAGTGGACTACTCAGGTTCAGGGTACAGGATCCAAAACGTTTCTTCCAGATGCTCTATGCTTATACAACACCTGATAAAAAGGGAACCCGAGTACTTTCCGTACAGGATATATATTCTCGCCTTGAGGATGAAGTGCTTACCCTTGTCCTTGAACCTGAGGTCAGGCAGGAAGACATAGAAAAACTGTATGGGAACAGGAACCTTTGCCTTAATATAGAGAACGAGCTTGAAATGAGGGTTCGGTCCACATTGTCTATGTGGGGGCTGGAAATGCTGAAATATACAGTCCAGTGGGACCTTGGTTCTTATGGAAAGGTTATGCAGGCGACCAATGATTTTCAGACAAAGGAAGAACTTGCTGAGCTTGATACTCTTACAACAGAGGGGTATTCTGAGCGCAGGGGAAGAGAAGAAGTAGCAGAAATACGTGCAGGTCATGCAACAATTTCAACAGAAAGGGATTTTCAACGCAATCAAAAGTTGGGGGATGCCAAGTCTGATATTGATATCGAAAGGTTGCAACATGAAGCAGACATGCGGGAAGCCAGGGAAGCCATTGGCCTTAAGGAAGAATTAAAACTTGCAAAGGCTCGAGGAATGCGGGCGGAGCTTGAAGTCGAACAGGACATGAAAGACCGTGATCATGGTCGTGATATGGAATACCTCAAACATATTACAGAAGCTGGTGGAGTCGATGTCGCCAAGACTGTGAGTGAGGGTCGTGAATACGGACGTATGTCGCCAGAGCAACTGGAAGCACTTGCAAAGGTCAAACAGAGTGAGGCTGTTGCAAAGGAGGACAAGGTTAGTTTTATGATGGAAGTTGAGGACAGGGAACGCGCTGATTCATATCGAAGAAAGGAGCTTGATGCTTCTCTGATGGGGGCAGCGCAGGGCAAGATATCATCAACCGTGAGAAAATGTCCAGGTTGTGGTTCAACACTTCCTTCCGAATCGAGCTTTTGTAGCCAGTGTGGTAAAAAACTTACTGATATTTGATACTGATTGTATGAACTTAGTTCATACTTACTTTTTTTAAGCGAAGGTTAAATATCACTAAGGCTAAAAACAGTAAAACAGTAATATGGAAAGATAAAGGTGAAATGTTGGTACAAAAATCTTCCAAAGCTCTGATTATACTGCTTCTTGCATGCAGCATCTTTTGCCTGAATGCTGGTTCTGCATTTGCAGACGACTATGAAATTACACTTTCTGAAGGTGAGATAGCAGAGATTCAGGATGGTTACTACCTGACTGTAATGGATATTGATACCTACGATGAAACTGTAAGATTTGTGGTGTCATATTATGACACTATGGTCTGGGACCAGTATTACTCGCGAGGGGGGTACTTTTCTTACCAGGATGACCATTTGACCCTTCAATTCAAAATTGATGATGTATATTATGATTCATTCTATGGTTATGATTACGTAGTTCTTTCAGATACCTACATCTATCCTGATTATACCGTTACTTACGATGAAAATGCAGATGACCAGCAGCTTGATTACTCAACTGACTATGCGGATTCTTCCTATTACTCCGATACTTCTGCAGAAGATAAATTATATGAAATATTTGCAATTCTTGCCGTAGTTATTGTGGCAGTTTTACTGATGCGTAAAGTATCAAAGAAAGGCAAAGATAAAAAAGCTCTCAAAAAGGAAAAAAAGAAAGCTGCGTTTTCCTCTTCATATGGGAAAGAGAAGAGTTCAAAAACAGCTGTAAATACTGAAGCTGGAATTGTGACGACAGCAACTTCAAAACGTGACCCTGTGGTAATCAAATCAGCTCTCCAGTACAAAGGCGCAAATATTCTTTACAAGATCAAGGTTGAAAACACTTCAGAAGAGCCGATGGGTGATATAACCATAAGTCTCTTTGTTCCCGAGGTCTTCTGCATCAAGGATAATCAGAAGACAATACCTATGCTTCAGCCAAGGGAGGGAAAAACTGCAACTTTTTTGATCAGGCCAACTGGTGAGTGCGGGAATTGTATATTGGCAGGAAATATTCGTTATTATGATTACATACAGAAAAAGCATGTTCAGTTCGATCTTAGTAACAAAATGGTGGATATAGTCTGCCCGGTGCTCAAGGTTAAAGAGGTCGATGAGGCTGAATGGAGACTAAATATCAGTTCTATGATGATTGCAGAAGAAGATACCAAGGATCTTGTAATTCCGGCTGAGAACCTTTTTGATATGGCCACACGCATCCTGAAAGATATGAACATGTTTATGATAGTACCTGAGGTAACGTCCACACAACAACTGTTCACCGGTGTGGCAAGGTTTTACGGCGAAGGTGTGGCTGGTTTGAAGTATGCTGCATATGTTGAAGTGGTGGGTAAACGTAAATCAAGGCTAATAGTAAAAGCATGGGCTGAAAAAGAAGAAGCGCTTACAGGTTTCTATCATAAGATACTTGAAGAGATTGAAAAAAGAACTGATATCAAACTTTTTGTTGATGATTCTGTAACCCAGTATAATATAAGCAACACCACAATACAGGACAGTGTTATTCAGCGCTCGAATATTGGTAACGGTAAAAGAACGTGTCCTCAGTGTGGACGGGAAGTTGCTGGCAGTGAAAAGTTCTGTATTAATTGTGGGCAGAAACTTGATTAATAATTGTTTTAAAGAGTTATTCTTCCTAGATTAGGACTGGATTTTTGTCTTATTTGATTTTCTTTTGTTGAACTACATAAACACAAAATTTAAATAATATGATACGGAAATAACATTCCGCATATACTACAAAACGTGTATGTTTTTTAATCACAATAGGAGGTTATCAGATGAGGCTGGAATTTATGGAAAAAAGTCGAGATTTGACGAATTTGAACAGGAATACCGTGACTCAAAGGCATACCTTCGTAGAGCAAGACAGTTCCAGACAGAAGGACAGGATCATAGTGTTGTATTCAACGTATCCTCACTCGCACTTGAACGTTATCTTGTTGCTTTGTGTTATTTGTATGACGTGGAACCATTTAATCACAATTACACCTGCTTGATGGATACTGTGGAAATGATTATCGATGTACCGGAAGAATTGAACAAAGAGATTAGGTCTATGGATAAGATATTCGGTATTTGTTCTATTGACGATTATTATCATGGTGAACCTGAGCTATCCGATGCTGATAGGATTCTGTCAATGTGCGATTCAGTTGAGGGATTGTTCGATCAGGAAAAGATACCCTCAATTAGAGATTCTTTAGAGGAATGTGAATGAACATTTCCTGATATCTCTTTTTTAAGACTCGTTATCTTTTTTGAATAGTACTTATTTAGAAACCTATCTTTTTGACTGTTTTTTAACTTAATAGAATCTTCTGATGGATACTTTATTATATAAGACATACCAAGGAAGTGTCGTTATGTTTTGTCGGACATAACGGTCCAAACATTGCTACTTCGGATGATGCTATGCTCGAAAGGGCATAACATACATTCTGCTTTTACTCAAAGCATTTGCTACACATATTATCTAAAACGATGTCAAAAAAGAAAAAAAGAAGTTTGAAGATACGATTAAATTAACTTCTTTCCGGCATCATCTCCGCTTTTACACTCAAAGACTTCAGTAATTGTCATTTTCATGAGCAACTTTGCAGGAAAACGCTCACCTATTCCTTTTACGATCTTGCGCATTGCCTCATATTCCTCTCCGCTATCGATGACTCCGATATCACCTTTTATCTGGAAACATCCTTTGATCTCCGGTCCCCACACATAGATAGCACCTTTTGGATTTGCCATGATGTTCTCTTTTGTCTTGAGGAAATAGTTGTCCACAATCCAGACAGTCTCTGAATCTTCCTGGAGCATGCACATGCCAATAGGAATAACGTTTGGTACGCCGTCCTTTGAAGCTGTTGCGAATGGGAATATCTTCATCTTTGCGAATTCTTCTTTCATCTCGTCAGTTAGTTTTACCATTGATGTCACCTCTGCATATCAAAATTAACATTACAGTTAGTGTACACGCTGATGCAGCTTAAACTTTTTCATCAGTGATATTCCTGAATGATAAAAAGACTATATGTCAAAGAAAAAATAAAAATGTGAAATAAAAAAAAGGATTAGAATAGTTTATCCAAGAAATACTGGTGAACTCTCGTATCAAGTGTAAGTTCAGGATGGAATGCCAATGCCAGAACGTTTCCTTGTTCGGCAGCAACGATCATATCATCGATCTTTGCCAGGACTTTAACATCATTTCCTGATTTTACAATTCCAGGTGCTCTAATAAAAACGGCATTATAAGGTGAACTCAGAAATGGAAGTTCAAGCTCAATCTCAAAAGAATCGCGCTGTCTTCCAAAAGCATTCCTGTTGACCTTTGTATCCATGAGGCCAAGAAGATGTTGATGTGTTTTTGCAACTTGTTCATCGCCTGCTGTTGCAAGCAAGATGAGACCTGCACATGTGCCCATTATGGGTTTACCGGCATCTTTCATATCTCGTATCTCATCTGCGATACCTTCTCGTATCAGCAGTTTTCCAAGGGTCGTGCTTTCTCCACCTGGAAGTATGAGTGCATCACATTCAGGAACAGTGCCCATGTGTTTAATGCTAACGATTTCAGCTTCTTTACCACGCTGCATGAGTGCTCTTTCAAGAGCCTCGACGTGTTCAGAAACATCTCCCTGAATAGCAATAACACCAATTAACATAAAAATCCCGTATTAAAAAAGTTGGATGGGATTACCATCCACGGTTCTGTAAAATATCTTCATCAGGAATGGAATCAACACTGATACCTTTCATGCCGGTTCCGATACCCTTTGATACCTTTGCAAGCACTTCAGGATTGTCGTAGTTGTTAACAGCCTCAACAATAGCCTTTGCCATGAGTTCAGGACTCTCTGACTTGAAGATTCCAGAGCCTACAAACACACCATCTGCACCCATGCGCATCATAAGGGCTGCATCTGCTGGTGTTGCAACACCGCCTGCTGCAAAGTTGACAACAGGAATACGCTGCATTTCTGCTGTTTCTATCACAAGTTCTATTGGAGCTTCAATATCGCGAGCAACAGCAATGAGTTCTTCCTTGCTCATGCCTTTTAACATGCGAATCTCACCAAGTATCTGCTTCATGTGCTTTACGGCTTCACTAACATCACCAGTTCCAGCTTCGCCCTTTGTGCGTATCATTGCAGCGCCTTCGTTAATTCTGCGAAGTGCCTCACCAAGGTTTCTTGCACCACAAACAAATGGCACAGTGAACTGGGTCTTGTCAATGTGATAGCTATTGTCAGCAGGTGTGAGTACTTCGGACTCATCAACCATGTCGACACCAAGAGCCTCTAATATTTCAGCTTCTACAAAGTGACCGATACGTGCCTTTCCCATAACAGGAATAGTTACAGTAGAAATTATGTCTGCAACTATCTGAGGATCTGCCATTCTGGCAACTCCGCCTTCCTTTCTGATATCTGCAGGCACAGTCTGAAGTGCCATAACAGCAACAGCTCCAGCCTCTTCTGCTATCTTTGCCTGCTCAGGGTTTGTGACATCCATTATCACACCGCCTTTCTGCATCTTTGCAAAGCCGCGTTTAATAAGCTCTGTACCGTGTCTTAATTTTTCAAGTTCCATAATATCATCCTGATTAAGTTTACGAATTTTTATGCCTAGCTACTCAGATTACTAGATAAAGTTAATGCTTAAAAGCATTTACATCTAGTCTTCTTCAGCTTTTAATCTCGCTACACCAACGACTGTGTCGCTGGCTCGAACATTCATTATCTTAACTCCTTGTGTGTTCCTTCCCTGGACACGAACATCCTTCACCGGAATGCGAATGATGATGCCTTCGGAACTCGTCAGAATTATGTCGTCATCTTCGTGGACTGCTTTGACATTGATGACCGGTCCGTTGCGCAGACTTGTAACAATGGTTATAACACCACGGCCGCCCCTGTGCATTGATCTGTATTCTCCGAATTCCGTTCTCTTACCAAAACCATTCTCGGTTACTGTGAGAAGCGAAGCGCTTTCATCCACAATATCAAGGCTAACTACCATATCACCGGCTTCCAGGTTCATTCCCCGGACACCTCTGGCACTGCGACCCATTACACGTACTTCATCCTCGGCGAATCGTATTGCTTTTCCGTGTCTTGAAACCATGACCATATCTCTGAAACCGTCAGTGAGGGCCACATTTACAAGTTCATCATCATCAAGAAGGCTTATGGCAATTATACCCTTTTTGCGTGGATTGCTGAAATCGGATAACTGGCTCTTCTTGACCGTACCCATGCGCGTAGCCATAAAGAGGTATTCATCCTCTTTGAACTCGCTTACAGGTATCATGGCTGTTACCAGTTCACCGTCGCCAAGTTCGAGCAGGTTAACAATGGCCTTACCACGAGCCTGTCTGCTGCCCTCTGGTATTTCATACACCTTACGCCAGTGTACACGTCCTCGATTTGTGAAGAACATGATATAATCATGCGTTGAGGCAACGAAGATGTCAACCACGAAATCTTCATCTTTGGTGTCCATGCCGATCACGCCTTTTCCGCCTCTGTGCTGTTGGGAATATGTATCCACAGGAAGTCTCTTGATGTAACCGCTATTAGTAATGGTCACTACCATATCCTCTACAGGAATCAGATCTTCATTTTCCAGTTCCTCTTCAGAGGCTATGATAGCGGTTCTGCGTTCATCCCCAAAGCGTTCCTTCAGATCTTCCAGTTCTTCCCTGATCATACCATATTTCTTTTCATCGCTTTCAATGATATTTTTCAATTCAGCAATGCGCTTGATAAGTTCATTATACTCATCATCAATCTTTTGCCTTTCAAGACCAGTGAGCTTCTGCAGGCGCATATCCAGAATAGCCTTTGCCTGTAGTTCATCAAGCCCAAACCTGGAAATGAGTCCTGCCCTTGCATCTTCCACCGCTTTGGAAGAGCGTATGAGTGATATGACCTCATCCAGGTGGTCCAGAGCAATCTTCAAGCCTTTCAGTATATGGGCCCTGTCTTCTGCTTTTTTCAGTAGGAACTGCGTGCGCCTCTGGATAACATCAATGCGGTGTTCCAGATATATTTTCAGTATTTCTTTTAAGTTAAGCTCCCGAGGCACATTATCCACAAGTGCAAGATTGATTATACCAAAGGTTGTCTGCATCTGGGTGTGCTTGTAGAGCTGGTTCAGTACTATGTTTGCATTGGTACCACGGCTCAGTTCCACAACAACACGTATTCCCTCACGATCAGATTCATCACGCAGGTCTGTTACACCAATGACTCTCTTTTCCCTGACGAGGGACGCTATATCCTCAATGAGTTTTGCCTTGTTAACCTGGTAAGGGAGTTCTGTGACAATTATACGGTACTTGTCCTTTTTCATCTCATCTATTTCAGCAACAGCTCTGATCCTTACTTTTCCACGACCAGTTTCATAGGCTGACTTTATTCCCTGAGTGCCAAGTATGATACCGGCGGTAGGGAAATCAGGTCCTTTGACCGCTGTCATCAATTGAGGAATTGTCACTTCGGAATCATCAATAAGCATTAAAGTTGCATTGATAACCTCAGTAAGATTGTGAGGTGCCATATTGGTGGCCATACCCACAGCAATACCTGTGGAACCATTGATGAGGAGATTTGGAAGTTTTGCCGGAAGTACGACGGGTTCCTGAAGGGAACCATCATAGTTGGGGCGTGTGGAAATTGTCTCTTTATCGATATCCAAAAGCATCTCATCGCATATCTTGTCCATGCGAACTTCAGTGTAACGCATGGCTGCAGCGGAGTCACCATCAATTGAACCGAAGTTACCCTGTCCGTCTATGAATGGATATCTCAAAGAGAATTCCTGAACCATTCTGACAAGAGAGTCATAAACCGCAGTATCACCATGTGGGTGGTACTTACCAAGAACGTCTCCCACTACACGGGCTGACTTCTTGTAGGCTTTGTCATAAGTGATGCCTGCCTCTTTCATTGCATAGAGTATCCTGCGGTGAACAGGCTTCAGGCCGTCCCTTGCATCAGGTAATGCACGACTCACGATTACACTCATCGCATAGTCCATGAATGACTTTTTCATTTCATCTTCAATGAGAATAGGGACTATCTTTTCACCTGTATCCGTAAGCTGGATGTCAAAAGGAATCTCATCTTCGGATGTATTTGATGAATCGTTATCCTGAACATTTTCATTATCAATATTATCTGCCATTTTTTCTCACCTCATACATCCAGGTTAGCGACATCTTTTGCATGTGTCGTGATAAAATGCTTACGTGGAGCTACCTCATCTCCCATCAGGACTGTGAATATCTCATCTGCAGCAACCGCATCTTCCATTGTGACCTGCAACAGTGTCCTTGTATCAGGGTTCATTGTCGTTTCCCATAGTTGTTCAGGGTTCATTTCTCCAAGACCCTTGTAACGCTGGAGAGTTACATTCTTTTCACCGATCTCCTCCAGCTTTGCTGCAAGCTCGCGGTCGGAATAGACATAGTAGTCGGCTTTGCCTTTCTTCACACGATAGAGCGGAGGTTGCGCTATGTACACATAACCGGCATCTATCATTGGTCTCATGTATCTGAAAAATAATGTAAGTATGAGTGTTCTGATGTGTGCTCCATCAACATCGGCATCAGTCATAATGATGACTTTGTGATAACGTGCCTTCTCAATAGTATAATCATCGCCAATACTTGTTCCCATGGCTGTGATAAATGAGATGATCTCATTGTTCTTGAGGATCTTTGCCAGACGGGATTTCTCAACGTTGAGGATCTTACCCCTTAGTGGAAGAATTGCCTGATATTTCCGGTCCCTCCCCTGTTTAGCTGAACCTCCTGCAGAGTCTCCTTCCACAAGATAAAGTTCACTGAGTGATGGATCCTTTTCTGAACAATCTGCAAGTTTTCCAGGAAGTGTGCCTACGTCAAGGGCGCTCTTTCTTCGTGTGAGTTCCCTTGCTTTCTTTGCAGCTTCCCTGGCACGTTGTGCATCCAGTGCTTTTTGCAGTATAGTAGTGGCAACTTTAGGTTTTTCTTCCATATATTCTGAAAGTCCCTCTGAAACCATGGAGTCCACAATTCCTTTGACCTCGCTGTTACCCAGCTTCGTCTTGGTCTGTCCTTCGAATTGTGGCTCTGTTATTTTGACACTTATGATGGCGGTCAATCCTTCACGAATATCTTCGCCTGAGAGTTTCAGGTCACCTTTAGCAAGGTTGTTCTTTTTGATATAATCGTTAGCAACCCTTGTAAGTGCTGATTTAAAACCAACAAGGTGAGTACCACCTTCGTGGGTATTTATGTTATTAACAAAAGAGTAAACATACTCGGCATAGTTATCCGTGTACTGCATTGATATTTCAACAATAGTATCGTCTTTTTTCCGCTCAAAGTATATCGGGGAATCATGAAGCACATTCCTGTTATTGTTCAGGTGTTCGACAAAAGAAACAATGCCGCCTTCGTACTCAAATACTTCTTCGACTAGTTCTTCGTCCCTGTGATTTGCTATGCTTATCTTTAAACCTCGGTTGAGGAATGCAAGTTCACGCAGTCTTGTCACCAGGGTATCATAAGTAAATTTGACAGTTTCAAATATTTTAGTATCCGGCATGAAAGTGGCTTTTGTTCCTGTGCCACTGGTCTTACCGATCTCCAGTACGTCATCTACAGGCTTTCCACGTTCATAACGCTGGTAATACACTTTACCATCACGCTGGACCTCGACTTCCATCCATTCAGAGAGTGCATTTACAACTGATACACCAACTCCGTGAAGACCACCAGATACTTTGTAAGTATCCTTGTCGAATTTACCACCTGCATGGAGAACAGTCATAACGACTTCAAGTGCTGATTTCTTGTACTTGGGGTGTATTCCTACGGGAATACCTCTTCCATTGTCCTGAACGGTGATAGTTCCATCATGATTTATCGATACGTCTATCTGCGTACAGAATCCGGCAAGTGCTTCATCAATACTGTTGTCCACTACCTCATATACAAGATGGTGGAGGCCCCTGCCATCAATACTTCCAATGTACATGCTCGGTCGTTTGCGAACAGCTTCAAGTCCTTCAAGTACCTGAATGTTGCTTGCATCATAAGCCTGTTTTTCACTCATTTAAATACCGCTCCGTGAAAAATTCATAATTACCACATAAATAAAGTCTAATCAAATATGTCTAAAATGTATACTTAGTCGTCCCTCAAAAATATAGTCTAAGAAATAATTATTTTGAATCTCTTGGTTCTTATTTTGGTCTAGAACATCTGGCTCTTCATTACGCATTCATGCTTATTAAATGTTTATATAAATTTCTTTAAAAAAGTGGAAGAATAAAACTTTTGCAGTCTTTTGCAGGTAAAAATATCCATATTTGATGCTAAACTATTTTTAAAAAAAGTTGTTTAATTATTAAAAGCAAAGATAACGTTGAATTAAATATTATTCTATTATGAGAGTGCAAAATCAGTAAAAAATTAAAAGGACAGTTACGTCCTTTATTATTTTCTCGCTGCATAATATATATTCCCAACAGGTATGCAAGTGGCAGCTATATAGACAAGGGCTCCTATGACAGGAATCTCACTCACCAGAAGCAGGACAAACATTCCCAGTGCCAGCTCGATCCATGGTTTTGATTCTTTATCCATTTTCATGAGCAAATACTTTCCAAGCCATATACCAGTGAATATCCTTGCAATGTAGAGACCTGCAAATATCAATGCCATGAGTATCAATCCAAGAGGTATGCCTATCACTGTGATAAGTAGCATGAGCGTAAGTATCATGGCTGCTATAAATATTGCAAGACCGATGAGAAATGTTTTTCCTGGTACTTCAGGAGTCTTTGAAACTATATTCTTTATCTGTTCCGGCCAGATCGCTATTCCCAGAAGACCTATCAGCACAAGTGAAAGATATCCTATGAACCATGAAATAATGGAAAATTTGCCATCGTCCTTTTCCTCATATTCTTCTAGAAGGAAGTCAGTCTCTTTTCCTACTGTTCCTGCAGGAACATCTGCACTTTGAGGGCTTCGGTATTTAAGATCGCCAGTGATGTATGCATCTGGCAGTATTACAAGCTGTCCTGTACTCAGGTCAACATTTCCACCAACTGCACCACCGAGTGTAACTTCACCACCTGAACCTGTGACATTTCCCTCCACATCTCCGAGCAGGCTTAGCTGACCTGTTGCAGATGTGAGGTCACCACCAATGGAGCCGGTATTGGATATTTTTGTGTCACCTGAAAGCGATATTAGGTCATCCTGAACGGTTCCATCGATTGTCAGTGTCCCGGCTGCAACCCTGACATCATCACCAACGTTACCTGTTATTGTAACGTCCCCGGCAGCAACTATCAGATCCTGTGTTATATTTCCCTGGACATCTACCTGTCCACCGGCAGCTATAACGTCTCCGATAACTGTTCCCCTGATGATGATATTATTGCCAGCCACTACCACATCATCTTCTATAATATCGTCTATGATTATTGTATCCCCACCTTCAATGGTAGTGAAAGCTGATGCAGGATAACTAAGCACAAAGAAAATTACAAGTAGTTCTAATAAAATCCTAAACTGTGTTCTCATATTAAACTCCCCTTTTAATATTCTGCCCCAAATATGCATTGTATCTAATGGATTAAATGCTTAATTGGGAGTTATTGCTTTCAATGAACAAAAAGGAATCTGGCGATTTTCCAGTCCTTTGTTGAAAAAACACTTATGTACTTTCACCCAAGATTAGTCCTGAACAGGATGAACAGATCAGACTTATTCACTGAACTCCAAAAAAAAGCCAGATACATCTCCAACGATGACCTGAGCCTTGCACGGGCTGCCATAATGGAAGCTGCAGAGAACATTCCTGAACCTTACAAGACGATCTATTCATCTGATTATTTCATTTTCCTTTACGAGAGTTTTCTCAGATTGAAAAGACATGAGCAGATTCAGACTGAAGAAGAAATTGATGCAATGGACTACAGTTCTCTTCTGGATAGCATAAAGGACAAAAACGTTTCTCCAGACAAAAAAAGAGAGGCTTTAACAAGACTCACCAGTCTTGTGCTTGCATATCTGGTCTTCATAGTGAAAGAGCCACTGCATCCTGTAGGAATGCTTTTCCCGGGAGGCGCGAAGATAACTCAGAAAGAACTGGATTGTTATTGTCCGGTCAAGGATAAGCAAGCAGAGACCAATATCTCATTCTGTGAGTTCTGTATCTGTAAGGACAGTTCTGAATTGGGATGAGTGGACAGAATGATTAACTGGAAAAACGGTTGCAGATTGTCAATTTCATGAGAAACATCACGGCTTTTAATTATCGGTATGAAGGAAAAAAGTTTAGCACTTTATTCTTTTTATCTTTTCGGACCGTGCCGGCTTCGCCGGAGCCCTCCGGGATGTTCTTAGCTATTCATGACTTCTGATCAATAAAGTTTGTTGTTCCCTTGTCTTGTGTTTCTGATAGTTCTACAAAAGGTCATTGACAAAAAAACAGTGCAAACATCCGCCGTAGGCGGCACGTACCTTCGCTTCCATTCTGAGGACTATTTAAATAGTTCAGTTATTGAAAAATGCTGAGTTCAAAGTTTCAATTAGAAGGATTCTGCAGAGATGTTTGCTAAAAATGAAAAATAGAAAATAGTGCCTGAACCTCAAGTTCAGGCTTCAAATGAAAGTGCCTTTGTAGGACATGCAGTTATGCATCTTCCGCACTTGATACAGTCCGGTTTCTTACTGTTGTTATGGACTTCAAGCTGCATTGGGCAACTCTTATCGCATTTCTTACAGCTGATGCACTTTGATTCATCGAGCTTCAACTGGTATTTGTGACCACCGATGAAGTTCTGGACTGTTCCCATTGGACAGAATGTACACCAGGTACGTGGACTGACAGTGGTTCCGGCAATTAGTGCAATAGTTGTTGTAACAAGGCACATGATTACGAAAACCATGCCAATCTGATTGATAAGGCCCTGTGTGCTGAGCAGTCTGTAACCCATGAATCCCATCATCATAAGGAATAATGGAACCCTGATCCAGAAACTTCTGAGAATTGCAGGTATCTTTTTATTGCGTGTTATTTTGCCAACCCAGAAATCGTTAAAACTTCCTCTGGGACAGAGATTTCCGCAGAACCATCTTCCTCTGAAGTAGCTTGTGACAAGTAGTGTTGCAAATACAAGCATCAGGAAATATCCGAGCAGTGGGAACCATAGTCCTGCGATTGATACGATAATGACAAGTATTCCAAGATGTGGAGTAATTTTTAGCACTTTTTTCACCCATTATAAATGATGTTTTTAATTTGATTAGTTGAAATTGGTATGTGAAACCCTGTTAGTTTCACTGGTTTTCATCCGCCCATGACTGGAGTTCGCTGTCCACTCTTTTGACCCAGCTGTTCACAATCTCCATAATAAGTTCATGGATCTCCTTCTTGCTGCGTATCTTGTAAACAAAGAAGTAACCTCCGCCGTCCATATTGTTCTGGGAACGAATGAGTATCTTCCTTTCATAGAGTTTCTTTACACTTCTCTGGACAGTTGACAGATTAAGTTCAAGTTCTTCAGCTATGCTCTCTGTTGTAAGCCAGTTCTGGCCATATTGAAGGAAATATTTCAATATCTGAAGTTCGGCTTTTGTAAGGTTCAGGCCACATTTGATGACAGCTTCGATCTCAAACTCTTTGCAGGCAAAATCAACCATATAATACCTCTCTAATTCAACAGTACTGCAATAAAGCGTCAGCTGTATATAAAGGGTTGTGAGTACTGCTCATAACTGTAAAAAAACAGAAGTACTAAAAAAAAAGTCGAATGGAAAATTACCTGTATCCGCCTATCAGCCTGTTAATCTCTTCGCTGCCGATGATTCCAATTATTTTTTTCTCATCATCAACTACCGGAAGGGCGGAAATATTATTCTGCTCCATCTTCTTTGCAGTACTTTCAATATCCTCATTCCCTTTTGCTGTGAGGACATTCTTTGTCATTATTCCACTGAGTGTCTTGCATTTCAACGCCACTGCCTTGGATATATCCCATGAGGTAACAATACCCATCAGTTCATTGGTTTCATTAACCACAGGCAGGTGGGTTATTCCTTTTTCAAACATCACCCTTGCAGTTTCTTCAATGCTGATACCCTGCTTTATTGACACGATATCAGTTTTCATCACATCAGAAACAATAGTGTGTGAAAGGAAATTACCTATCAGGTAACCTAATTGTCCGGATTCCAGCAGGAATGCATCATGTCCGTAATTGGATTCAATTTCCCTGTAAGTCACATCCAGGTCATTTGCACTCAATGCCGATACTATCTCTCTGGACTGGTATGGTGGATAGAGCCAGTCAGAACTGACAGCAACAACAAGGAATTTTGCTTTTGCAACTTTCATTCCTTCTATCAAGGAGCCTTTTTTGGACAGGTCGAAGTAATCCAGTGCCTTGGAAATGTAGAGATAGGAATTTGCATCAAAGCGTCTTGTAAACGACTGTCCCTGATAATGGAGGTAACTCTCAACCTCAAAATCAAAACCAAGGTTGTAATCGTATTCTTCCTTATCCTGTAGTTTCCTTCCGAATTTCTGGTGCATAGCGGCATCGCTGAGGTATGTTATGTGCCCTATCATCCTTGCCAGTGCTAATCCGTGTGTAGGTGCAGATCCGCCGTAGTAGTCACCGTTATTCCATTTCGGGTCGGATAGTATAGCTATCCTTGCAACCTCGTTGAATGCTATCTGCTGAGGCGATGAACGAGCTGTGGTTGCAATAGCTATTGCTTTTGTCATGTAGTCAGGATATGAGACTGCCCATTGTAGTACCTGCACTCCTCCCATTGATCCGCCAATAACTGCAAAGAGCTTTTGTATTCCAAAATGGTCCACAAGCTCTTTCTGTGCTTTCACCATGTCGGTAATTGTGATGAACGGGAAACCCTTGCCATACTGCTTACCTGTTTCCGGATTTATGGATGAGGGGCCTGTTGAGCCCTTACATCCTCCAAGTACATTGGAGCAGATTACGAAGTATCGGTCTGTATCAACGACCTTTCCCGGTCCGATGAGTATATCCCACCATCCTGATTTGCTATCACCTTTATGCAATCCTGCAGTATGTGCATCTCCTGTGAGGGCATGGCAGATAAGAATAGCATTGCTTTTCTCAGGGTTCAGTTTTCCATAGGTTTCATAGGCCAGATGCACATCCCGGAGCTTCTCACCATTTTCCAGCACAAGTTCATCAGGCAAGTTGAAATCCTTAGTTTCAACAATGCCTACGTTCTCTTTTTTCATAGTCCCTGCGACCTTTTCAACGCCTGATCTATATCTGCTATAATGTCTTCCACGTCTTCAAGTCCCACTGACATTCTGATGAAATCATCGGTCACACCAGTGGACTTTCTCTCATCGGCTGTCAGTTGCTGATGTGTAGTTGAAGCCGGATGTATCACCAGTGTCTTTGCATCACCTATGTTTGCCAGATGTGATAGCAGTTCAACGTTGTCAATGAACTTCTTTCCGGCTTCCAGGCCGCCTTTTATTCCAAAGCCAAGAATTGCTCCATATTTTCCGTTAAGATATTTAGTGGCAAGTTCGTGGCTTGGATGACCTTCAAGTCCTGGATAGTTCACCCATTCAACGTCAGGATGTCCATTAAGGAATTCTGCTATTTTCTGTGCATTGCTGCTATGTCTTTCAACCCTAAGGGGTAGTGTTTCTAGTCCCTGCAGGAAGAGGAATGAATTGAACGGACTCAGTGCAGGTCCAAGATCACGAAGAAGATGTACCCTCATTTTGATAATGAAAGCAATGTTTCCAAGATCGGGGAAATCACCAAATGCTTCCCAGTATTTCAATCCGTGGTATCCTGGATCTGGTTCTGTTAATCCGGGGAATTTCCCGTTGTCCCAGTTAAAATTACCGGAATCCACAATCAAACCACCAATTGAAGTACCATGTCCTCCAAGGAATTTGGTTGCCGAAAGTACAACAATGTCAGCACCAAAATCAATAGGTCTGGTGATACCGATACCCACGGTATTGTCAACTATCAGCGGTATGCCGGCATCATGTGCTATCTTTGCTATCTCTTCAAGATTTGGTACGTCAAGCTTCGGATTTCCAATTATTTCAGCGTAGATTGCTTTTGTTTTTGGAGTGATGGCTTTTTTGAATTCTTCCGGTTTTGTGGAGTCCACAAAATGTACTTTTCTTCCAAGTTCTGGAAAAGTGTTATTGAATAACTGGTATGTTCCACCGTAGAGATTGTTGGCTGCAACGATCTCATCTCCCAGTCCTGTAACTCCAAGTGTTGCAAGAGTAATAGCGGACATTCCAGAAGAAACAGCAAGTGCACCAGTGCCTCCTTCAATTGCAGCGACCCTTTTCTCAAGGACATCGGTTGTAGGGTTCATGAGTCTGGTGTAAATATTGCCAAACTCTTTCAGTCCGAAAAGGTTGGCTGCATGTTCTGCATCCTTGAACGTATACGATGCTGTCTGGTAGATTGGTACGGCACGTGACCCTGTTACAGGATCTGGTTCCTGTCCTGCATGCAAGGCCAATGTGTTGAATCCAAATTTCTTCTTGTCCATGTTGTTTCCTCTTGTATTCTCTCATGCACAACTTTGTTGTGATATTAGCTAATGGTCGTCGTTTTATATAAAACATTGCATAATCTGTACGTTTATTATAACCATTGGTTATTTTAATGGGGGTTTTGTGGTTTAGATTTTGTTTTTTAGTACTCCTTATAAAAAAATCCACGCTTCTAAATTGAATAAAGAATAAAAACAGCCAGAAGCTATGAATTAAAATAATGGTATGATACAATTTTCTTTTATGAAGCAAAGGAATTAAGCTAGCAGCGTTTCCATAAATGCGTCTTCCCTGACTTTTGGACTTTTAAGTATCTTTGCAGTTGAATTCAGCTTTTGTACAAGTTTCTTAACAGCAGTTATATGTTCCTTTGTATCAAGTTCTATCTTATTGATGCATACTATTTCTGCGCCTTCTACCTGTTTTTTTGAATACTCTATAAGTTGGTCTGTTTTTATTTCAAATTCAGTTGAATTGATAAGCACTATACTTGGAAGCAGTTCAGTATTTGGAAGTGCCATTCTTTCAATGTCTGCTTTTAGTTTATGTGGAAGCACAGTTTCTTCAGTTTCAATGAAAATCGTATCCGGACTGAATTCTTCCTGTAGTATCAGTAAGTTACTTCTGATGTCCGTATCAAGGGAGCAAGGGATACAAACACTGTTGACTTCCTTTGTCTTAATTCCCAGTCCATCAAGCGTTTTTTCATCATAGTCCACTTCCCCGGTTTCCTGTACAATAACTCCTATTTTCTCTCCCTTTGAATTCAGGTATTTAGCGAGATCAAGGATCATTGTTGTCTTTCCACTATCTGTTGCTCCGCCTATGATGCCTACTTTCATATTGTGAACTCCTTATGCCATCTGAAAACTTAAAAACTGTCAATTGATATTCTCTTACTGTTGCTATATATCGGTAGCTCTTTCCTTTGGATAAACAGGGATTCGAAAAATGAATTTGCTACCCTTCCCTGATTCACCTTCCACCCATATATTTCCACTTTGCATTTTCAGGTATTCTTTGACAAGTGCGAGTCCAAGACCTGCTCCTCCGTATTTTTTGGTGTTGGAGCTATCCACCTGTATAAAGGAATTGAAGATCCGTTCTCTATCTTCTTCTGCAATTCCAATGCCGGTGTCTTCTACGGATACTTCAATTTCTTCATTTTCGACCTTTACATTAACGGTAACGGTTCCTTTTTCAGGTGTGAACTTCAAAGCATTTTCTACCAGATTATAGAGTATTTCTTTAAACTTATCAACATCTGCAGTTATTTCAGTGGTACTTTCGTCAATGTTGACATTGATATTTATCTTCTTTTTTGTGGCCAGTAGTTTTGTACTTCTAATTACTTCCTCAACGTACTCAGCCGGCTCAAAAGCTGAAAATTTGAGTCCCATCCCTTCAGCTTCGATCTGTGCCAGGTCCAGTACATTATTAATTAGATTAAGTAGTTTGTATCCGGCATCATTGATGATCTGCAGGTATTTCTTCTGTTTATCGTCAAGTTCTTTGATGTTTTGGTCTATCAGAACATCTGAGTATCCTATAACTGAATTAAGGGGAGTTCTTAACTCGTGGTTCATGTTAGTCAGAAGACCATTTTTACAGCGGTTTGCCTCTTCAGCAGCTATTCTCGCCAGCAGCATCTGTTCTTCAGTTTTCTTCCTTTCAGTAATATCAACAAGAGTGCCTATGGCTCTATGGCTACCTCTGTTTCCATTGAATGTGGCTCCTTTGGCCAGTATCCATCTCCATTTCCCTGAGCCTGAAAGCATACGTATCTCAAAAGTGAAAGTTTTCTCTTCTTTTATAGAGCTTATAATTTCTGGCAATATGTTCTTCCGGTCTTCCGGATGCAGTAATTTACCCCATATCTCAGGTGACATTGGAAACTCTTGATCTTCATAGCCGAGCACATTATATGAATTCGGACTGAAATAAAACTCATTAAGGTCAAGCTCCCATTCCCAAAAACCATGTTCTGAGACCATCATTGCAAGTTTAAGTCTGTCCTCACTTTCTTTTAAAGCTTCTTCTGCGAGAATTCTCTTGGTTATGTCCCTTGCGTTTCCATGAAAGCCAATGGGAATTCCATCAGTACTGTGTAGTATTTTACCTGTGATCTCGATGGGTACGTTATCTCCGTTTTTATTAAGCATTTCTGCCTGAAAGGTCAGTTCGGTAACATCTGGTGAACTTTCCATTCCGATTTTTGCGTGATCCATTATTTTCATGAAATTCTTTTCGTCACAATGGTCACTTAGTTTCGAGCCGATCCATTCTTCCGGCAGAAAACCAAGTATGGAATAAATCGCAGGATTCACATAAGTGAAAGCCATGTTCATGTCCATTAACCATATGCAATCAAGGGTATTTTCAGCGAGGAGGCGATACTTTTCCTCGCTTTCCTTTAACGCTTCTTGTGATCTCTTTATTTTAGTAATATCTACAAGAGAGCCCATGTAGGCAATTGAGTTGCCTGAAGCATCTTTAATTGTCGTTGTAGATACCCATACAGGAAAAATAGTTCCATCTTTTCTCAGGGCATTTCGTTCACTTTTGAATCCCTTATCTTTTATTATTTCTAATATTTCGCTTCTTTTGTATTTAGTATCAAAGAACTCCTCAACATTCTTTCCAACTACCTCGGCCTTGTTTTCATATCCCCAGATTTTTAAGGCAGTTTCGTTCGCATAGCTTATCCTGCCGTCCAGCTCCAAAAGTGCAATACCATCAACATTGCATTCTATGGCCTGGTCTTTTATTCGAAGCTCTTCTTCTGCCTTTACTCGTTTAGTAATGTCAAGCGTGTACCCTACCATCCCTGAAGCCTGTCCGGTTATATCTTTAATCAGCCAGAGGTATAAAGAACCAATGAATGATTCTCCACTCTTACGTTTCAAACTGACCTGCGTCTGATGATATCCATTTAAAAGAAGCGGTTCTATTATATCCTTGTTCAGAATGTCAAGATAAGTATCATGGTAAAGCAGGGATATATGCTGACCCAAAGCTTCTTCTGAAGTAAAACCAAAGGTTCTTTTAGCCCCCTTGTTCCAGCTTGTTATAATTCCTTCCATGTCAGTCGAAATAATTGAATAAGGAGATTGCTCAATTATTTTCGACATAAATTCCAGAGATTCAGTTGCCTGCTTATTTTCAAGGAGCACACTTTTTTTCTTTATGGCTTCTTTTATGGCACTGGGCAGTCTACTGATACGCTCTTTTAGTACGTAATCAGTTGCTCCTGCTTTTATGCTATCCACGGCAATTTCTTCATTTATGAATCCCGTTAGAATTATGAACGGAACAGTGTTATCATATGTAAGCGAGTATTCAAGTGCCCGCATCCCATCAAATTCAGGAAGTAAATAATCAGAAATTATGATGTCCGGTTCAAATTCATATAAACCTTGTAAGAATTCAGTTTCGTTCTGTGCTAAGTATGTCTCAAATCGGATTCCATAATCCTTTATTTTCCTCTTAGCTAATTCCAGATCTTCAGGCATGTCTTCAACAAACAATATCTTCAATACCTGATTTTCTGTCATTTGATTCCCCATTTCAACCAAATTTTTTAGAAACTATAAAGTCAAAACCCTTTCAAAGCCACCACTTTCAATTTGGAGTTTGACATCAATCTCAAATTGCTAAATTACTGTCTAATTGATTACGTAATTGTTACTAAAAACATTATTTGACTTAATAACTAATAAACATAGGTGTCAATAGTTATAAATTCAACATAAAAACAAAAAATGTACGGCTATATCAAGATTAACCCTTTGGTGAAGAGGGTCAATTTGTAGTATGACCCCCCCTAATTTCAATGTAAAATGCACAACATTATGCATCACTTTCCTGTTGTTGCAGTTTCTTCATTTCTTTTATCTCTTTTATTCTCCTTAGTATAACTTCTCCAAGGAAAATAATAAGAGCTGCAAGCAGGAAGTATATCTTCTGACTTACATTGTCACGTACAAGTTTTTCAGATTTACCCTGTGCTTCTTCGAACAAATTAGCCCTTGCTTCATTTGGAGAAAAGGTATTTCCTCCATATGCTTTGATAAGTGCGGGAAGGTCCTCGTTCAGTCCCACATCACGGTATTCAAGTGCATAGTTCACTGCCACCGGATATCCAGAAAGGTCATGGAGACCAATTGGACTGGGGTCGATAACGGCTTCATATACATTATTCCCTGTGAGTGAGAGGTCAAGTGCATCGCCGTCCAGCTTCAGGGTGGGAATACCTTCATCATACATTGTCAGTTCGATTGTAACTGGTGTACCATACCATGTGTCTGGTGCATCTACAACAGCTCCGGTCTCTTCCCTTGGATTACCGATTGCCCAGTTCACAGTTGAGGACATCAGCTTTGAATTGTTATCCGAGTACAACTGTGTGGCCCACATATTATCTCCTCCCTGTCCGTTATCGGTTGACAAGGCAGCAACTCTTCCAAGCCCGTATCTCCATGTGGTCAGTACCGGTTTTCCGGTGCTTGTAATAATAAGCCTGTCAGCTCCGGCTTTTGGAGTGACATCATTGTACCCTGTGATACTGCCATTTATTTCGATGTTTCTGGTGATGAAATGTTTGGTATTGTATTTGACCAGAGGAAAAACTCCGACATCCAGATTATCAGGGCTTTCAGATGATGTGTCACTTTCATCAAAATAAATATCATCTACAAGCTGTCCTTTTTCAAGATAAATTGTTTTTCCTTCAACATTCTCCATTAATAAATCTGCATAATAATTACTTTTGTCATCTTTAAGGTATGATTGTCCCGGGTCGCCGGAATTGATTTTTATAAAGTAAAAGCTAATTCCCTTGTCATGTATTTTTTTAGCAACTTGCAACGTTTCATCATATGTCTGTCCGAAGGCACCATCTGATAGTATTATAATATCCAGTTTTCCTTCTTCTCCTTCAAGCCAGCTATCAGCTACATTTAATCCTTCATGCAAAAGAGTAGCACCACTACCGCCGCCAGCTATCAGGTTTTTGAGCTCTTCTTCAAGTTTCTGTGCATTTGATTGAGTTCCAAGATAAACCAGTCCATTGGATATGTCAGTACCTTTACCACCAAAAGTTACAACTCCTGCATACGAATCCTTGAAGTTTTTATTATTTAGGATTAAAATGGCATTTGATATAATATAGTCATAAGTTTCATAATCGACTGAGCTATGTGAATTGTCAAGCAGCAAGACTATATTTCTGCCACCACTCCAATCCGTAGGTTTTGAGAGCACTGGTAATATCTCTTCTATAGGGGAATCGAGATAATCTCCATAATTATAGGCGCGTTCTCCTCCTACCACGACAATACCTCTTCCTTCATTGAGATAATCTTTCAGCTCTTCGACCTCGGATTTAGTGAATGTGTTTGCATGAGTGTTATCGAGGATTATTGCCTTCTTATCGTCGATATTATCAAGTTCTCCGGAAGTTGATACATCATAGAGATTTAACAATATGTCTGCAAGCGGAGAATTGGTTTCAAGACCTATGGCGCGAATAGTAGGTTTCGGGACAACATATACAGATTTATAATATTGATTGTTGATCGTGTCAACGTCAAAGCCGGAAGGTATGATAATAGCCTTTAATGTGTGTGCACCTGGTTTGTCGAATATCACCTTTGTCACAGGTATACTTTTCTCACGGGTGGTTTGTATAATCGGTCCGCTCCTTTCCAGATTGTCATCAATATAGAGTTCATAGCTATACGTTATTTCCTGTTCCATTGCCTGAGATACAACGATATTGAACTGGTTCTCGTTCCTGAGAATTATGGTCTTATCGCCTTCTATCTGAACGGTCAGGTCATTCTCTTCCAATTCTGGTTGGACATAGTAAACAGTAGTGCCAGTTTCCTTTGCAAATTGCAGTGCATCTTCCAGTTCTTCGCCTGTGTTACTGTTACCGTCAGTGACCAGTACTATCTGGTTATCTCCGGTGGAATACTGCATAACGGTATCTCCAAGTGCAGTATTATCTCCTGTGAGTCGAACAATTGATGCAGATGTCCTGGCGCTTAGAGCTTCATATAGCTTAGCTGCCGTACCGTTTTCGAATAATTCCATGCTGGCAGTTTCATCCGAGATTATCACAAGGTCTGGATTGTCATCTGTCGTTACTCTTGGTACGAGTGTAAAAGGTGATGCAAGAGCAACTATGAGCAGTGTGGCAACAACTATACGTGAAATAATAAGTCCTTTCTTTGTTCCTTTTTTCAGGAGATAGAAACCTGCAATAAGGGCAGGGATAATCAGCCAGAGCATCTCCGGATTCTCAAGCCTGACCATCAGAGCTCACCTCTTTTTCTTATTATAAGGAGTTCAAGTACAACAAGGATAAAAACAATGATTATCATATAAATGTCCAGATAGTTCTTTGCAGTATAGGAGCTGGAACGCACTATTTCAGGTCCTTCCTGTACCTGTGAGCGTTCTATAACGTCTTCTTCAATAGTAGTGTCAGATTCCCTGTCATTATACAGGTTAACAGCGATTTCCTTTCCTGCTACCTGATAGGTGCCGGTCTCATCATAAAGGACACGGCTAACGGTTTGGGTACCATTTGGAGTTTGAATATCCTGTTCTTTCGCCAGTGCTGAGATGGTTCCTGTCTTTAGATTATAATCCTGTACACTGCCGGTTCCTCCAAGCCATCCTGCCAGCTTGAACCAGAACACCGGATACTCCGGTTTATTATAGAAATTATTCCAGGCGTCTTCGCCTGTGATATCATTAATGCCAAGATACACAACAGTTCCATCCCCTACAGAATCGTATGCTAGCAGAGGTATATTGTCGTCAGTAGCTACAAGAGTGGTGGAATCGATCCTTGAGCTGACATTAAGGAAGCGATACATAGCAACTTCCTCGTATTTTATATCCTCGCTAAGTCGCGTTTCCTGAACAACTTCAAGGGTTACACCATAATCTGAATCTTCTATGGAAGCAGGTATTACCGGAAGAATTTCCTGCAATTCAATTTTAGCATTTTGAGATGAAAGTGCTTCACTGGCAATGAAAACAGCTCTTCCTCCACCACTGAGATAATTATCAAGGGTTGCTATTTCATTACTTGCGAGTGGCCTTTCCTTATTGGCAATTACTACCATGCTGTATTTGGACAGGTCTTCAGGCACGCCTTCAATCTGGTTGAGCTTAATGTTCGGTATCAACGATAGTGCTACCTGTGAGGGAAGATTATCGACATCTGTTACAAAGAGTAGCTGTCTGTCAGATATTCTCGGTATGGATATGTAGGCAGTGTTATCGGCCATGAGGCTGTCATCATCTGCTATTGCCACTTCTGTAATACCTGTTCCAAGATTTGTTAGCTGGAATTGTTTTGTGGAGTGTGCAGGGATATTAAGTGAAACATCATTGCTTTTGCCATTGTCAAGATTCTTTATCTCAAGATCAACGACCTGCCTGCTGTTCATATAATTCTTAACAACACCCGTATAGGTATAACTATTATCTACAGCCTCAATGCTACCCTGAATGAACCCTATATTATCAGTTTCTCTGCCAACAAGGACAAACTGCACAGTAAGCCCGTATGATTCTGCCAGATTCATGGCATTGACCGGGTCATCACCATTCCAGTTAGTAAAATCGGATACTACGACAATATTGCCTCCCTCATCAGAGAGCAATCTCATGCCAGCTGAAATGGCACTTGAAAGGTCTGCAACAGTTGCTTTTGCTTTAAGCGTGTCAAGCGTGTCATAGGTTGCCTGCGAACTTTCACTTTCAAGTATTGTAACAGGAGTGCTCTGTGCAAGTATGATGCTGTTCTTCTTGCTCACGTAACCTTCAGCTTTTGATATTGCCTCGCTGAACCTGTTGTCAGTCTGCATACTTGCAGATGCATCTATAATAAGTACTGTGTGTTCGCCGCTCAGTGCCTCCTGTGTTTCAAGGAAAGGTGATGCTGCGGCTAGTGCAAGAAGTATTAGCACAAGTAATTGTATAAGGAAAAGCGGATCCTTTATGAGTTTTGTAATTGATGTGTAGAAACGTTTTTTCTCTTCCTTTATATCCATGAGGAACATAAGGGATGGGATCTGGACCTGAAGTGGTTTTGGCCTGAGAAGATAGAGCAGTATCAGTGGTATAATACTTGCAAGTGCTCCCAGTGCAAGAGGATTATCATAAGGCATTACAATCTTCTCCTGCTTATGGTATGGAAGAATGCGTCAAATATCGGGGTATCGGTTGTGAAAGTGTAGAATTCGGCACCAACCTTGCCACAGTTATCCTTGATCTGGTTTATGTGGCTTGTGAGTTTTTCCTGATACTCAGTTTTCAGGTCTTCACTTATATATGTGTCAAGCTTAACTCCAGATTCAAGGTCTACAAGTCGACTATGGCCATGAATAGTAAGGGCGCTCTCTGTTCTGTCAAGTACCTGGACAAGCATCAGGTCATGATCTGAAAAACGGTAAATTGCAGATTCGATCTCTTTAGGGTCCTGAAGAAAATCAGAGATAATAATCACAAGTGAGCGTGAATGGATGGCTTTTCCGTACAGGATCGTACATTCATCAATAGCTGTTTTTCCACCAGCTTTAGCTGTTTCGAGCCGCTCGATAGCACGTAACAGGTATTTTCTTCCTCTCCTGGGTTTTGTAATGTCCACATTCTCTGCAAATGTTGATATCGCAAACTTATCGTTGTCCTTGGTAACCAGGTAAGCAAAGCCTGCTGCAAGCATTGTAGCATACTCGAACTTGCTTGGAGAACCTCCGGCAGTATAGTCCATGCTCTTACTGGAGTCCAGTAAGATGTGGGTTGTAAGGGATTTATCTTCCTCGAACTGGCGTATGTAGAGTTTCTCAGATCTGGCATAAGCTTTCCAGTCCACGGCTTTGAGCTCATCGCCTCGATTGTATTCCCTGTAGCCAATGGTGTCCAGACCTCTTCCGCTATGTATGGAGCGTCTGCTCCCTGCATACGCAGTTGACACTCTTTTTCTTACCATGAAGGTAAAACGGTCAAGCTGTCTGAAAAAATCAACATCTATGGTATGTCTCTTGTCGCTCATAGCCAGTTCTCTGCCTGAGTTTCCTGTCAAAGCTACCTTACTTTATTTTCTCAAGCAAGCTTTTGATAACCTGGTCAGTGCTTATTCCTCTTCTTTCTGCTTCAAAGGTTAGAATTATCCTGTGCCTGAGTACCGGGTATGCCATGGCATCAATATCTTCTGCACTGACATAATTGCGTCCCTGTATCAAAGCCCTTGCTTTTGCTGCAAGTATAATTCCTATTGAAGCCCTGGGGGATGCACCATATTCGATGAACTCGCTTTTGATACGTGTCGATATGACGATCTTAATGGCCCTGCTTTTTATATCATCTGCAATTGGTACATCTCTTGTCAGTTTTTGCAGGTCAAGAAGTGTATTCTTATTTACCACTTTGCCAACGGTGGGCATGATGGACTTTGTGTACCGGTTAACGATCTCTATCTCATCTTCGTAGTTCGGATAATCCACAAGGATCTTAAGCAGGAATCTGTCAAGTTGTGCTTCCGGTAGAGGGAAGGTTCCTTCCATTTCAATAGGGTTCTGGGTTGCCAATATGAAAAAAGGCTGTTCAAGAATGAATGTATCATTACCAACGGTTATTTGCTTCTCCTGCATTGCCTCAAGCAATGCGGACTGTGTCTTTGGAGATGCACGATTGATCTCATCAGCAAGTACAATATTGGCAAAGATCGGTCCTGGCTCAAACTTGAATTCTTTGTGTCCATCTGTTTCTTCGATGATATGCGTTCCAGTGATATCAGCAGGCATCAGATCTGGTGTACACTGTATCCTGCTGAAATTCAGATCCATTGATTTTGAAATGGTTGAAATTGTCAGTGTTTTTCCAAGACCTGGGTTACTTTCTATCAGTGCATGCCCGTTGCATAATATTGAAATTATGATCTGTTCCACTGAAGCATGCTGGCCGACAACTACCTTTCCAACCTCGTTGAAAAGCGTTGCAAACATATCGCCGGCCATTTTGTATGTTTGCGACAGGTCACTTGAATTCAGGTCGCTTGCCATTTATTATCTCCTTTGTCTTTGTCCTATGAATGTAAATTATAAATGTAATGTTCAGTTTTTAGCCATCTCTTCAAAATAAGATTTGATAACACTTTCATATCCTTCAGGAAGCTCTTCATAATATGCCTGGGATGAAATGATGCTTATTTCGTAGGGTGATGACTGGTCAAAGTCCTCATCAGCTTCTTCTGCTTCTTGCTGGTTTGAGAAACCTGTTCCTGTTCCAGGTGGAAGTGTCAGGTCGACTTCAGTTCCCTCTACAACAATGATTGCAGTCTCTCCGGTCAGGTTTTCATTACCAGAATCACCAGTGTCACTGGTCTGGTCGTCGATATCATAAAGGTCGTCAGGTGTGTTGTCATCATCTGGCAGAAGCCCCGCATCTTCCAGAAGTTTTTCAAAATCATCCGGACCAACACCTGTACGAATGTCATTCGACATGATGATACCAAGTGTTGAAGCAGAGATAAGTATCAGCACCAAGCCTAGTGTAAGCCGTCTTCTTCTTAGAAAAGCTGAAGACTGAACTTTTGAAATGCCTGAGGATACTATATTTAACAGGTCCTTCACTATTATGTTGTCAGTATCCCTGTTATCGTATGCAGTACGTAGTTTTTCCTGCAGGTTTGGATACTTTTCTTCTACTACTAGTAAAATACCGGTCCTGTCATCACGTCTGTGTATCAGGAAGGTCAATATCAAAGCCAGAAATGCGGAAATAAATGCCAGTGCGACAGTTTCAAATGCAATGCTTATACCTGCGAAATCGTAACTTGTTCCTGCCCTTACTTCAAAAGTACTCATCATGGCAAATGCTTTATCCATACTTAACAGGAACAGCAGGGTAAAAAGCACCAGTGAAATTGTCAGGAAATCTATTAGCTTATAGGCCCTGCGGTATTTTTTTAGGGCAGCTTCCTGTTTTTTTACGAAATCCCTGATATCCATGGTGGCACCGTTTATTTTATTCAGTAGATAATGATTATTTGTTCATCTAATTGGATTCACAATAAGAATCAAATTTAGGATATGATCCAAGTATTTTTAACATTGCTACGTTGGACTTTATATTAAACATTGCATGTTTTATAATAGTATCGTTTATATTTCCCTCAAAATCAATATAGAAAACATAGTCACCAAGTACTTTTTTAGAAGGTCTCGATTCAATCCTTGTCAAATTGATATCGTACCTGGCAAATTCACCCAGTATGGCATAAAGAGCACCCGGGCGGTCACGGTCAAGATAGACTATTATAGATGTTTTATACAGGCCATCTTGCTTTTGTTCATCTGAATATTTTTTAACATTTTCAGGAACATTATTTGTCGTAATTATTACAAAACGGGTATGATTGTGCTTCCTGTCCTGAATATTTGGCATGACAATATTAAGGTCATACATGTCAGCAGTTTCAGGTGATGCAATAGCTGCCATCTCTTCAAATTCAGTGGCAAGTTTTGCTGCATGAGATGTACTTCCTGTGGTTCTCAGCTCAACGGCAGGAAATTGATCTTTCAAAAATTGGCGACATTGTCCCAGACCCTGTGGATGTGAAAGTATAATCCTGATATCTTCTTTTTTACCTCTGGACAGCAGGCAGTGTTCTATAGTGACTATCGCCTCACCAATAATATGTACACCATGCTCAAGAAGCAGGTCAAGTGTAACTCCTACGGAACCTTCAATAGAATTTTCCAGAGGCACTACTCCGATATCACATGCTTCGCTTTCCAGAAGAATGAATACATCCTGTATATCTGCACAATATTCCAGAATATGCTCTTCATTGCTACTGTTCTCTTGTATCCACTGTTTTGCAGCTTTTTCGGTATAGGTTCCTTTAGGACCAAGTACGCCAATTATCATTATGTTCTCCAATGGCAATAATATAGAAAAATCTTATTATTGCTGTTTTTTCAGTATGTTCTCGATCATTTTTTCCACATTGCTGTGAAGGTCGGCAAGTTCAACTACATCTTTTTCCGTATTTAGCATGCCTTCCACGTCCACATCCTTGTTTTCATCACTCATGGCAGTGATGTCCGGAAGGGTTTTTAGCTCCTGTACAAGAGTTTTAATGCCTTCTTCTTTTAGAGCTAACAGAGTAAGTTGCTCTTTTATATCATTCCTGGCGTTCTCGTCATTAATTTGCTTGAGTTTTTCTTCCATGTCCTTTCTGCGCGGAGCCAGGTTTTCTGAAGTAATGTATATTCTGTCAAGCATTTGTGCTGTGATGGCCTTATCAAAGATTATTTCCTCTGTTTTGAACTCAGGCACAATTTCAAGCTCAGAGTCGATCTTAATTGCTTTAGTCTTTGTTTCCTTTGGTGGTAGGCACACATAGTCTTCGCTGAATACTCTCTGGTTCATGTAAGTGGGAGAAACGATCTCTATTTCAGAATCATGTAGTGTATCCATGACGTTCTTTTTAAAGTCAGACCTTGCTGTAATGAGGCCCTCGATATCCTTAAGCAGTCCTCCAACTTTATATGTTATTGAAAAATCCCCAAGCTTTTCAATGTGGACAAATGAATTTTCAAGACCTGTTATCTCAGCTGCTTTTAAGAGGTCCTTTTCTATGTCCTTTCGGGGTATATTGTATCCCAATGATACGCTGGTAGTGATAATAGTCCCTGATGATCTAATGGTTTTCAGGGGGTTGGAAACAAGTTTTGCATTTGGGATTGTTATAAGGTCCCTGTCCATGGACTGCACTTGAGTGTGCAGGAAGTACATTTCGGTAACTCTTCCAAAAGTATCATCGATTTTAATATAGTCCCCTACTCTAAAAGGATTTATAAGCCTGAGCATAATGCCGGCCATGGCGTTTGTCACAAAAGTGGTGGATGAAAATGTGATTATGGCACCGATTACCAGTCCTAAAAAGGTAAGTATCAGATTCTTGTCTTCAACAGAAATCGGAAGGGTGAAAATAATGAATAGCATTCCAATGACTAGAATTACAACAAAAATAAGTTGCTGTATCACTTTTTCCCTTGAAAATAACTTTCTTTTCCTGAACAGGAAATCAAATAGCAGGACAAGTGAAATTGTTACGATCAGTGAAATGATACTTGGTATGAATTGCTCTATATCCACTTTAACTCTCCCAACTGGTAATTTTCACTTCTGACTGATAAATGATATCTTATCATATATATAGAGTAGATGATATTTATGATTAATTTAAATTTGAATTTAAACTTAAATTCAAGAGGATTTCGATATTCCCTCATTTTAGATCATTAAAGTATTCAAACTCAATTATATCCTCTCATTTTTTATCATTTTGTTTATTTCTCTTCATTAATCCTTATTTTTAGTATAGCTTCCGCTATCCTAAATTACTCCTTTGGTTTTTAGTGTCCTCAATTGATGCAGATTAAAACAAAAAGCTGTCATCAACATTTTTGCATTCACTCTTTCTACAGTTGTAACAAGAACCTTTCTGGTTTTAAATATTTCTTTTGTCACTGCATACACTCTTTCGCAAGGGACTCTTTTCACACTTATTCTTTCATTTCTGAGGATATCCATTATTCCTAAAGGATGTCCTCTTACAGCTCGTTGCATTGTTGCTGCAAAACCTTTTGCTATTGCTCCAAAATATCCTTTATCTCTATACACCACTTCACCCTTTTCAGACAGATCAACCTGTGAATCGTGAAGTGATGCAGTTGTTGTCTCAAATCTTCTGATTAGTTCATAATCCTTATCAATAATTGTATGAAGTTTGTATCCAAAGTGAGATTTACCATTTTTCTTAGTCCAGGTTCCATCTTTGCTTCTTCTTGTTTTCGCATCTTTTCCTCTGAGTACATCTGCTTTTGCATGTCCTGGATCTGAGTGAATAAAAGTTGCATCCTGGATCATTCCTTTTTTAATCTTCAAACCAAGAGCATCAAGCTGATTCTGCATTTCATCCCACACCGCTTTTTCTTTACCATTGTCGATAATTCTCTTCCTGAATGACCAGACAGTTGTACTGTCTGGTACATATTCAGGAAATCCCAGGAATTTCCTAAAGGATATCCTGTCAATACACTGCTTTTCAAGCTCAGCATCAGAAAGACCATGCCATTGTTGCAGAACAAGCATCTTGAACATTACAATAACATCAGCTTCAGGCCGTCCGCCTGAAGCTGTTCTGTTTATGTACATTGACTCCAGAATAGGGCGAAAAGGCTTCCAATCTACTAAATATTCAATTTCAGCAAGCTTATCTCCGACAGATTGGAGACGCTTATATTCTTCATTTAAGGCAAAATCAGTAAAAGAATCCATAATAGTAAATTTGCTTTGCTATTATTTAAATTTTATTAAATTGTATGAGTATTGATGGTAGTTTATCGAAATCCTCTCAAGCTTAAATTCAAGCAAACTCATATCAGTAAGTCTGTTTATCATCCTTTTCAGACCACTGCCTGAGCAACTTAAGGGCTTCCTCCCTCTCAATATTAATCAGCTTTATTCCACTATCCTGACTTTCTCCCCGAATATACTCATAAAAAAGATTGTCATCAAAACCAATAAGGGCAACATCATCTTTATCGGAGCCGTAATACACGGTCTTTATGCGTGCCCAGTAAATTGCTGCAAGACACATTGGACACGGCTGTGAACTTGTATATATCTCACAGTCCGAAAGGTCAAATCTTTCCAGAACAGTAGATGCCTGCCTTATGGCAAGTATCTCTGCATGTGCAGTAGGATCATTGCTTCTCAACACTTCATTGTGGGTCCTGGATAATACCTTGCCGTCCTTCACGATAATCGCCCCGAATGGTCCTCCGTGATCGTGTTCCATACCGTGACGTGCTTCTTCTATGGCCATTTGCATAAAGGCGTTCATGAGGCAGTATTATAATTTGTGGGCTTTAAGTGCAGTGGTGGGTGTGAAGTCTTGGCATAAAAGCAAGTATCCGAGTTCAATATTCCTATTCAATTTCCAAAACTCACCATAAACCTATTTATCCCTTAGCGCATGTTCTGTATAAAATAAAGGTGGAACAATGCAGCTAAAAGTACAGCCTATCGATATCAAAGTCGGCAAATATAAAGTGGTGTTGAATACAATTGACGCCAAGGAATTGGGAGTTAACGAGGGCGACAGGGTAAGGGTCAAAGACCACACAATCCTTACGGCAATTGTTGATTTTACAGAGGACATGATTTCTCCGGGAATGATAGGACTGTATCACGAGGTGCAGGAACGGTTGCAGAGGGAATGGACAGAAACTGTAGAAGTTGAACCTGCAGAAAAACCAACATCCACCCACATTATCAGGAAAGTGATGGATGGGCACAAGCTTGAAAGGGACGAGATATACGAGCTTGTAAAGGATATAGTTGAGGAAAATCTCAACGATATCGAACTTGCAGCTTTCCTTACTGCCACTTACATTAAGGATATGAGTGAAGATGAGACCGAATGGCTCACAAAGGCAATGATAGAGACCGGCGAGCGTATAGAATTCAGCACCTCTCCTATAATGGACAAACATTCAATCGGTGGTGTGCCTGGTAATAAGATATCTCTTCTTATTGTTCCGATCGTTGCAGCTAACGGCCTGCTTATCCCAAAGACCAGCTCTCGTGCTATAACCGGTGCTGGAGGCACAGCAGATCTTATGGAGATACTTGCTCCGGTGGAGTTCACTGCCCAGCAGATAAAGGAAATGACAGAAAAAGTAGGCGGTGTCATTGTCTGGGGTGGTGCTACTAATATAGCACCTGCAGATGACAAACTAATAAAGATCGAATATCCTCTTTCCATAGACCCACACTGCCAGTTGCTGGCTTCCATTATGGCTAAAAAAGGTGCAGTTGGCGCTCAGAAGGTTGTTATGGATCTTCCCACCGGTGCAGGCACTAAACTACCTGATGTCAAGGCCGGAAGAAAGCTTGCCAGAGACCTCATAAGTCTTGGTGAACGCCTTGGTATGGACGTAGATTGCGCACTTACGTATGGTGCATCTCCTGTAGGAAGGACCGTAGGCCCGGCACTAGAAGTAATAGAGGCTCTCAAAGTCCTTGAAACAATGGAAGGTCCCAACAGTCTCATAGAAAAGAGCGCTGTACTTGCAGGCATGCTTCTTGAAATGGGCGGGGTTGCTGCCAAAGGACAGGGCCGCGAACTTGCCATCGAGACATTGAAGAATGGTAAAGCTCTGGCAAAATTGAAAGAAATAATTGAGATACAGGGCGGCAATCCGGATGTAACTCACAAAGATATTAAGGTCGGTGAGTTCACTGCAGACCTGACAGCCCCTACAAACGGCTATATTCTCGAATTCTACAACAAACGCATAGTTCAGATAGCAAGACTTGCGGGTGCACCAAATGATAAGGGTGCAGGTGTTATGATCCACAAGAAACGTGGTCAGTCTGTCGAAGAAGGACAACCTGTTCTGACAATATATGCTGAGAAAGAAGAAAAACTCGCAGAAGCTATTAAAAGTGCAAGAGAGAATCTTCCCATAATCGTTGAGGGTATGCTTCTTGAGAAAGTAGCAGATGTTACAGAAGTCTGATATCTATGCCTGAACAGATAGTAATACTAAGACTTGGCCACCGTCCTCAGAGAGACAAGAGGATAACCACACACGTGGGCCTTACAGCAAGAGCCTTTGGTGCAGAAGGTATGCTTCTGGCATCCGAGGATAAGAAACTTGCCGGTAACATAGATGATGTTTCAACAAGATGGGGCGGTGACTTCTACGTTAAGAACGATGTCAACTGGAAGTCTGAAATAAAGAAATGGAAAGAAGACGGCGGAAAGATCTGTCATTTGTCCATGTACGGGATAAACCTGCCGGACGCCGTTCCTGAGATTCGTCAATGCGACAAACTTATGATCGTTGTTGGTGCGGAAAAGGTCCCATTTGAAATATATGAGATGGCTGACTGGAATGTCGCAGTTGGCAACCAACCACATTCTGAAGTTGCAGCCGTTGCTGTCACTCTGGACCGGATAGCTAAAAGTGACCCATTGAGAAATGAATTTGAAGGTGGGGAACTAACAATAGTTCCTGAGAGATGTGGTAAGCAGGTTATCGATAATCGACAATATGATTTGTCCAATTAGGTTTTATTCAGGGTCCCTTTTGACATCGGGTCCCCTGTATATCCTTCTTCTTTCATAATCACCATATCCGCGGTGCTTTTGGTCCCCTTTTTTCTGAAGTTGTTTTTCAAATAACTCCTCGAGTTCATCTTCACCGATATCATTATTTTTCATTTCATCTTCTGCTGGCATGTGATCACAGGCTCTCAGATGGTTTTGATAAGGGGGTCATGGTCTATGAATTCCACATCGAGTTTCAATTTTTCTGCAAGTCTTGGACAAAGGTCCTGCATACCCGGATTTTCCGTGGCATAATGTGTTGCATCCACAAGAAGCATGTCACTGAACGAGCGTATTATATCGTGTTTAATTTCCGATGATACATAAGCATCTGCACCGTATTCTCTTGCTGTTTCAATATACTCTGACCTGAAACCACTGCCTCCGAAAACCATTACTTTCTTTATTTCTTCTTTGTTGCCTGTATATTGTATGTGTGTGTTAAGGCTCTTTGAAACATGGTTAGCAAAAGTCTCTATTGAACATGGAGTAATTGTTCCTATTCTGCCAATGGGAGTTTCCTTTATGTCTGATAGGCCCAGCCTGTTTGCAAGAGCATCATTTATGCCACCTTTTGCTTTATCAAAATTCGTGTGCATGGAATATAGTGATATTCCATTGTCAATTGCTATTTTGAGGCTGTCTGCCAGTTTTTTGTCAATACAGTTGATGGGGTGGAAAATAAGTGTATGGTGTGTGATGAGTAAGTCTGCACCTATCTTGGTAGCTCTGTTAAGTACATATTCGGTAGGGTCCAGGGCAACAGTTATCTTACTAACATCATTTTCCAGGTTCAGCGTAAGCCCTATTCTTCCAATATCAAAATCTTCAGCAAGCTCAGGAGGAGCTATTTCTTCGAGAATGGGAATAATCTGTTTTAATTGCATAGAACAGGAATAATTTTGAATCAATTTGAACCTGTCGGAAAATAATTACATAATTCTCACACTAATTATTCGTTTCATTTTATTTTATAGATGTTTATACAATCGAAGCATTCAAATAGGTGAAATGTATATTTATATATAAATAATATATTATATCAGAATAATAAATATTAGAGGGTAGCTCATGAGGATAAAGACAGGCATAGAAGGTTTTGACGAAATGGTGCAAGGCGGGTTACTTGCAGAGCGTGTTTATCTGGTAAGCGGTCCACCGGGTAGCGGGAAGACGACTTTTTCCGTGCAGTACCTTGCGCATGGTGCAGCACTTGGGGAAGTAGGTCTTTATGTGACATTGCTCGAAAGTCCGCAGAATATTATTGACGATATGTCAAACTATTCTCTTAGCGTGTTACCTCTCATAAAAATGAAAAAATTGCTTTTTGCGGACCTTGGTCCACGAATGGAATATGGCTTCATGGATGAAATGAGTGAATATATCACTCCGGATTATGAAGTATCAGCAACTTCAGCAGAACATGAAGCTCCTTCACCTGCTATGGTATTCAGGGAAATAGCTGCCTATGTATCAGAATATGATGTAAAAAGGCTGGTTATAGACTCTGTCTCAGCAATAAGGTTCACTACAAGAGATATGTCCCTGCAGGAAAAAGAAATGAGCCGTTTCATCAGGAATCTTAAGAAGCTTGGTTGCACTACTATACTCATTTCCGAAATGACTGATCCAGGAGCTTACTCTACGGAACAGTTTGCAGCCCACGGAGTGATTTTCATGCATAATTTCCTCTATGATAAAACAATGACTCGTGCACTACAGGTAATTAAGATGAGGGGTACGCAGCATGATTGTAATATGCGCTCGGTAAATTTCAGTGACAAGGGACTTGTAGTTACTGATCTTATTGAATGATGGTGTTTGCGAATGGTACGATTCTTTGCGAAAAAAGAAGAGAAAACCCAGCTTACTGATTCCGAGGTAGCTGAACTCTCTAAAAATGCCTATGATCTTGGATTTGAGGTAGGGTACCATAAACATTCTGAACTCGGATGGGTCAGTGAGCGATATTCTATGCTTGAGGATCTTGCCAAAGAGGCTGGACTTGATAATCTGGTCAAAGAACAGTACACAAAAGGCAAAGAAGGCGGCATAAAAGCTAAAGAAAGGGATATGAACGCCGGTCTTTCTAAAAAAGAAGCTGAAAAAAAGCGCAATGAATCCAAAGTTGATTATAATGCTTTCAACCAGGATCACCAGGAAAGGCTAATTGAATCAGGGTTCAGGAGTTCTCTGGTGACCGTTGATCATGCTTTTGGCATGATTAGCCAACCTTCATTTATGAATCTTCCAGAATCGACTTCCAGAACCAGAGCTCTTGACCGACCTTCCCAATTGCAAGGATTTAAATCCTTGTCCCCTAAAAACAAATAATTTTCATTAATCTATATCTGGTATTTTTATGTTAGCAAAAGAAGTTTTCTCTCTGTTGTTTATTGTTTTGATTTTGTTTAGTTCATCTGCAATGGCATACGAACTGGATGATATCGAATGGAGTGATAGTACTGATGCAAGTGGAACCCTTAATTGGGGCGGTACATTAACATCAAGTGACTATACCATAAAAGCTGAAGATTTCAATGAAGATGGTTTTGTAAGTATCGGCATTTATCGTGATGGTCAACTGCAAAAGAAATCTCCTGCACGTGCAGGCGAAGGATTTGAATTCCTCGATACTGAAAAAGGAGATGATCTGCGTATCTTTGTAAAGTCTGTAACTCTCAACCTCGATGAATGGACAGGTAATATGGAAAACCCCAAAACAGCTATAGAGGTTTATGAAAGGGGCATACCTGAGATGGACATTTCAATTGAACCTGAAAAGGATACATATGATCCACGAACTGTTTCCCATCAAACTATAGTCACAACAATTGGTATCGAGAACGAAGGTGATGCCAAAGCATACAATATGGATGTGGAAATAGATGTGAATGGGATGGAATTTGTTGATAGCAAGTCAAGCCATCATTTTATTTCTATAGACGAGGATGAAATACTAGAGCCTATAGAGATCGAACTGGAAATTCCACATTACTGGGAAGAAACGGATGTGGATATCACAGTTACAACAAAATCCGAAGATATCAATGGTGAAATACTCGAAGATACTGAAACGGAAACTATCACTATAGAACCGGCAGTAGAACTTGTTATTAGAAAGACGGTCACCGAAGAGATATATATGGATGAAACTGCCCATGTTTCTGTCAGTATATGGAACAATGGGATATATGGCCTGAGTTCTGTGTCTGTTACCAATCCAAACACTGATGATCTTGAAATACAGGACAACGTTGATAATGAAGTTACACTTTCTTTCAATTCAAAAGAAACGAAGGCAAAAATATTCGAATATACTTTAAAGCCTACAAAGACCGGCAAGTATTCAGTTCCTGCAGCCACTGCTACCTTCACTGCTCCTGACGGAAAAGAATATACTTTCACCTCTGAAAAATCCAGTATTCAGATAGATGGTCCTGATATTGTTCTTACTAAAGCTGTAAGTCCTTCAACTGCAAATCCTGGTGATGAGGTTACTGTAAAGGTTACTGTAAAGAATCAGGGGACAAATGATGCCAGTGTAACTACTACTGAAACCATACCTGATACTGTAACATTTGTAAGTGGTGACCTGAGTTTCCATGATGTTGCAGTGCATGGAAAGTCCTATTCTTATTCTTATGTTGTTCAGGTAGATGAAATAGGAGAGTTCAAGCTTCCTGAAACAACTGCAACATTCATCGATTTTGAAGAATATAAAGGTGAAAAGATATCCAACATGCCAATAATCACTGTGCTTGACCCATCGGCAGAAAACCCGGAGAGTGCAACTTCAGGAAGTTCAGATAATACTGACCAGCAGGTAAGTAGTAGTAATCAGGATTCAGGTTATAGCAGTAGCGTTGATGATAGCAGGGTAGAGCCAGGATTTGAAGCAAGTTTCATGATACTGGCACTTTTCGGTGTATATTTCATATCCAGACGTAGAGACAGGTAATGACTTTATGAGGCAGCAAATAATTCTGTTCATCGGACTGGCTGTGCTATTAATAAATTCCTGCATTGTTGCAGGAGCACAGTCAGATGAAATTGAATGGTTGGATGCCCAGGAATATACTCTTTATTGGGGAGATGAGATTAACCATAGTGGCTATTTCATAACTGCTTCTGACTTTTCCCCGGCAAAACCAACAGATAACGAAAATGATTACGTAATGCTCACGGTATCAAGTATTTACCATGATTCGTGGGGTGCAATATTAGCTAACAATACAGAAATATCCAACAATAGTGTTTTTGATGACAGGCTTAACATAACAGCTCTTGAAATTATCACTGGTAATGATATCTCTGCTCCTTATACTACTCTTAGTGTCGCTATTTCTAATTCAACGGGGTCTTTACCTGTTAAAATAACATGGATGGATGCAACACTTGAATTTGAAGAACGAATGAGTAATGAAGTGTATATTGATGAAAGAGCCCATTTCTCAATGAAAATAAAGAACTTGAAAGAAATTCCCCTGGAATCTGTGAGTATAAATGAATTTATTCCCCCGGAATTTGTTTTTGATCCTGACTCTGATATAAAATGGAATCTTTCGTTTGACCCGTATGAAACAAAAACACTGGAATATTCACTAAAAGCTTTGAGACCGGGAACTTACAAATTTAATGGGACCCTGATCACAGTTGAACATGAGGGGCGGACTTACTACAAAGAGCTGAATTCTTCAAATATGACTGTTCACGGTCCATTCATAAGCATAAATAAGTCAATCTCCAATAGTAGTGTTTTCTTACATGACCAGGTGAATATCTCTCTGGATATCAGTAATGAAGGAGACCGGGCAGCTCATGTGGCTATTTCAGACCAACTACCTGTAGGTGCTGTTCTTATTTCCAGTAATACTGGCATGGACAGTGTTCTTCGTTCAGGCGCTAACATTTCACTTGATTATTCAGTACGAATGGAAAAGTTAGGGGACATTGTTATACCTGCAGCCCGGGTCAAGTTTGTGGATTCAAAGGAATATGAAGGAATAATTTATTCTGAAAAACAGTTAATGCATGTTCTAAGTCCTGGTGAAACAACATCTGCTGATGTTTATGGCTATCAGGATTATCTTGTGGAAACTTCATATGAAGACGAATACCCGGAGTATGCGGGCGATGCTGCGCAAACAGATGAAAGTATGCCTGAAGAAGAGCAAGATCATGGAAAGTTACAATTCTTATATGACATTCTGGATTCAATAAGTGGGTTCCTGAAGAATACCAAAGACAAAATACTATAACGCACATAATCATAATTCTAATTTCTAATAATCGAGACAATTGTCTTTGTGCCACTTATACTATCTGTGGGATGCTTCCATGACCAGACCCAATGAAAATAATAACAAGTCTTCTTTGATACTGACTCATGGGGATTCGGACGGTGTCTGTTCAGGTGCCATTGCAAAGAGTGCCTATCCTGATTCTGATGTCTATTTTACATCACCTATAGGGGTATTGGATGAACTGCATCTTGCCGATGGGTATGAAAATGTAATTATATGCGATATTGCTGTCGATGAGAGTAAATGTGTTGACCTTTTCAAACGACTTGGGGAAATTGCGGAGAATTCGAATCTGACATATATCGATCACCATCCTCTGCCTCAGAAATGTATAAATGCCGACTGGCTTCATCATGACCTGACTGTCTGTGCATCAGAACTCACATACAAGGTTCTTGAGAAAAGACTGAGCCGGGATATGCGCAGAGTAGCTATATACGGTGCCATAGGGGACTATTATGATAATACTCCGTCTGTAAAAGAATGGTTGCGTGATTGGGATAAGAGGAGTTTGTTCTTCCAGGCGGGAACACTTATTCAGGCACTTATCTATGCAGGCAGGAATTATGATTTCAAAAGGAAACTGCTTTTACCATTATCACAGGATAAGATCCCCACAGAAATTCCTAATGTGCTTAACTATGCAAAGGAAGGTGCAGATCTTGAGGAAAAGTTGCGTATCCATGTAAAGAAAGAGGTAAAGGCGCTTGAGAATCTGGCATATGTGGTGGACCCTAATGGTTATATGTCAAAGTCTGCTATATACGCTGCTTCTTATGGAAGAAAGGATGTGGGCATTTCAGCTGAGTACAGGCATAAACGACATGCATATGATATGAGTCTGCGCTCGCGGGATACAGTGGATTTGAACATGCTCTTGCGTCGGATAGCCCCACGATTCGGTGGTAGTGGCGGCGGTCATGCTGCTGCTGCTGGTGCGAGAATACCTAAGGAATCTTTTGAAGTATTCCTCCGTGAGTTCGATAAGGCCATCGGAAATGAAAAACGTAAGGTTAAAGTGGATTAAAATGGCAAAAAAACTAGATGATTTTGAAGGTATTAATTTTGAGATACTCTTTGCGGGAAGGTCAAATGTAGGTAAATCTTCCGTTCTAAAGCAGATAACAGGAAAGAACGTCAAGGTGGGCAAACGCCCGGGTGTCACTCTGAAACCTACTCATATACGCTATTCTGACCTGCTGCTCACAGACCTGCCCGGGTTTGGGTTCATGAGCGGTGTGAAGGACCGTAAGCAGGATATTGTGAAAGATCAGATCGTGCGTTATATTGAGACTAATGCAGAAAGAGTAAGTATTGCTGTACTGGTCATTGACGGTGCGACTTTCCTTGATATTGTACAGCGATGGGAAGATCGGAATGAAATCCCTATCGATATCGAAATATTTGAGCTGTTCAAGGAGCTGGATATTGATATTATCCTGGCGGTCAATAAGACTGACAAGATAGGGGATAATGAGCTTGATGCAACTCTGGATGGGATATGCGATAAACTCGAAATGCTGCCACCCTGGAAGCAGTGGATCGATATGGTGGCTCCTATCTGTGCTAAAAAAGGTGATATCAAATCCCTGAAGTCACTTATCAGGCAGAGATTGCATAGTGTAAAAAGAGATGACCTGTTCAAACATTTCTAATATTTGAATCTTATCTTGCCCTGAAAGAAGCACCCATATCAGTTGCTATTCTTTCACATTCCTTGATGTCAATGTCCGGTTGGGTGACAACGGTCATACGGGTCTTGATCCCGGCATCAATTGCTTTTTTTGCAAAGTCAAGGAGTGCTTGGTATGAACCTTCAAATTCAGGTTTACACAATTGATTATATTTCTCTTCCGATTCAGCATTGAGACTCACAGAAACCGCATCAAGGCCTGCTTCTTTCAATTCAGTGACAACATCCCTTCCAGGCTGCATGAGTGCTGCATGGCCGTTTGTATCCAGTCTGACATGTTTTCCTTTTTTGTGTAGCCAGCTGGTTATGTGAATCACTGTATCAAATCTACATGTCGGCTCGCCAAACCCTGTAAAAACAACTTCATTATACTTTGTAAGGTCAAGACTTTCAAGCTCTTTTATGATCTCGTCTTCAGAGGGTTCTCTTGAAAGGCGAAGGTTGTAACCATAAACCCCGTCGCAGGTTTCCCGGATGCAAAAAACACAATTTGCACTGCACTGGTTTGTTATGTTGAGATAGAGGTTGCCATATGCTTCATAAGTAATTGTATCCTTGAGCATAGGAATACTGTTGTCAGTGTCTGGCATTTGTGTTCTCCTGTTACTTTTATTTTGTCCAGTTCCCATTCGGAATTATTTCGTAGTTGATCGCAGGCATTTTTTTGAGGAAATACATTAGTGATTTGATGCCAGTTTCAAGTTCCACTTCTTCCCTGAAGTACCATTCACCTTCATAATGATCCAGAATTTCAAGGGTTTGTGGGGTGATTTCATAGACTTCTCCGTATATGGGTGAATTTGATCGTGATGTTTTTTCATCCATCAGAACACCCGGGAAACGTCCGAGATCGATCATGGTGTATTTTTCCGTTGTCCTTGTTGTGCAGATATATTCGGAACCATTCAGTAACTGGTGGTTCGAACTTCCTTTTTTAAGAGTGCCGTATACGAAGATGTGCATTTAACTGAGTCCCACGTTCAGCTTTAATAATGTCTTCCTGACAGGTTCAGGAAGCTGTCCACACTGGATTGCTTTCATCTGCTCAGGACTTATCATTTTGATGGCTGTGGACATAAGCCTGTCGGAAAGCATTAGCCTGTCCATGAGTTTGCGAACATAGACTGCGGTCTTTATCTCAAGTCCTATCTGCTGGCGCCATCGTGTTTCGTATTCCTGAAGCTGGCATTTGCCTGCAAGGAAGTCAGCAGCAGTCTCACCTGCAAGTTTTCCTCCTACCATTGCTGTGGATATACCGCCGCCATTGGTTGCGATTATATGTCCTGCAGCATCTCCTGCAAGGAGCGTGTTATGATTTGCAGTTACTTTCGGTGCTCCGCCAACAGGAACAAGTCCTGCTACAACCGAAGTGATGGATGCTCCACTTAGTTTTTCGCTGGCAATGGGGTGTTTATACATGAAACGTTCGAGGTAGTCCCTGGCACAGAGATGTTGTTCGAAGAGTGCTTCCCTGATTCCGACACCAATGTTTGCAGTGTCTCCACCCTGGGATATTATCCATGCGTATCCGCCGGGAACGTAATCTTTGCCAAAGTACATTTCTACGGCGTCCCTGTCAACGTCTACGCCGCCAAGTTCATACTCAAAGGCTATACCGGTTCCCATGGGGTCATTGTCACGTAGCATATTGTTTGCTTTTGCTACGATGGAATTGGGGCCGTCGGCTCCTATGAGTACCTTGCTTTCTACTTCGAATTCACCGAATGCTCCGTCCATGAAGAGTTTTGTGCCATCTACTTCGGTGACGTTCGTCCCAATCAGTAAATGTGCGCCTGCTTTGCCTGCTTCTTTTGCCAGGTGTTTGTCAAAGCGTCTTCTGTCAATGGCATCGGCATCCACATCAAAACCTTTGGATATGCCATTTGGGGCAATAAAGCGCTGGTATGAGGCTGTTGCATGTATACAGTTTGCAGGAATCTCTTCAAGGGTTACAGGCAGTTCTGCATTTGGTACGAGTTCCTGCAGGATGGGATAATGGGGAAGAAAACCTCCGCATTGCAGTGGTACTCCTATGTCCTTCTTCTTTTCCACCAGAAGTACGGACAGGTCTTTTTGGGCTGCGTACATGGCTGCTGTGGAGCCGGCTGGTCCTGCTCCCACAACGATAATATCATATGAGTCTTCAGGTTTCATGTCTGGTTGTTAGGTTGATAAGATGAGGGTTTTTCACAGGGTGATGTTGCACCCGTAGGTCTTTTGCCTATGGTTCAATATGCTTATCACAAAACACATTCTATTAGATATATCTAACTATTATCTAATATTATCCGTTATGGTGAGAGATATGGTACACGAACACAGAAACAATGTATGGGTAGTACGGACAGGCTATTGTGATGAGCAGGAGAAGACCTGTATTGAAAGAGATTTCATTTCATTTGACCTGAACATGCATGTTACGGACCTGTTCGGGAATGAGCTTATGGATATGAAGCACCATCCTCCAAATTACAAGAAATATATGCATTTTGGGGATAAGTTCCGGGATTTTGACCAAAGGTTCAGGAAAGAGTTCGAGGATGCCATTCAAAATATGGATTGTTCTGCGGATAGGCCTGAAGTAGTGAAGAAGATGAAACGGCTTAACACTAAGCTTGAGAAGTTTGACGAGGAAGTGAAGCAATTCGATGCTACTATGCATAAGTTCGATGAGTTCGAAAGAATAGAGCAGATGAAAAAAGCCCTGCTTGCCAGACTCACTTCACCCCCGGATGACTTGCTTGAGGTGTGGGCTAAGGATTTGCTGCATTTCATCAAAGATATAAGGATCTATGATCTCATTGTTATTCCTCTGATGTGCGACAAACAGGTGGCAGTTGGCAGGGTTCGGGATAATTACAAGTATCGGGAAGGCAAAGGTGTCCTGAGCCACAGCAGGAAGATGGATTGGCATGATACCAGAGTCCCTTTTGAGAATATGTTCTTCGGTTTTGATGAGATACTGGAGTCAAAGTCATCGATAACACTTCTTGACGATGATGCCAGGGATTTTGTCCAGGGTATTGTTGTAGATGAGACTTTCTGATCATTATTCGCTATTTTCCTTCTTCTTTTTTATTTTGCTGGCAAAAGATTCTTAAAGACATATGAGTATAGCGAGCAGGTAATTTCATTCATAGATCTCATTCATAGATCTAACTATTAATCTAATAACTAATATTGAGTTGATCGATTTGGCAATTGAGAAAGGCGATTTCATAAAAATAAACTATACCGGTAAGTTCAATGAAGGACAGATCTTTGACACAACCGATGAACAGCTTGCAAAAGACCATGGTATCTTTAATCCACGCGGTGCTTACGGCGGGGATATTGTTATTGTAGGCTCCGGCCACACCATCAAAGGTCTCGATGAGGATTTTGAAGGCAAGGATGTAGGATATTCCGGTTCTATTACCATAGCTCCTGAGAAGGCATTCGGTCCACACAACCCTGCACTTGTAGAGACTGTTTCCATTACAAAGCTCACCGAGCAGTTCAAGGATCAGAGACCATACCAGGGAATGCCTGTTGAAGTTAACGGAAAGCGTGGTGTCATTTCACAGATCATTGGCCGCAGAGTACGTGTAGACCTCAACCATGCTCTTGCAGGTAAGGAAGTAGAATACGAATACACCATCGAAGAGAAGATCGAGGACAGGATCGCTAAAGCACAGGGCCTTCTTTCACTCTACACCGGTATGCCTGAGATCGAGGTAGAAGTAACTGATGAGGTTATCAGAGTATTTACTCCTATAGAGCTTGGATTCAACCAGAGATGGATGGTTTCAAAGATGACCATCGCAAGCGAACTTATTGACAAGCTCGGAATCCCTAACCTTGAATATGTTGAGAAACACCCATATGTTCCTCCAACAGCTGAGGTAGAGGAAGTCGCAGAAGAGCCAGAAGCTCCTGCAGAAGAAGAAGCTGAAGCTACAGAGGAATAATCTTCCTCTTTTTACTTCACTTTTATATATCACCTCCACAACAATTACATAAATTCACAAAATCAAGACGAATTACCGTCAAATATCGATTTTGAATCAAAAACCTTATATCTGAAGTTGTTATTTAGAAACCATCCGACATGCTGAGGTAGCCAAGTGGACTACGGCGCCGGTCTTGAAAACCGGTAGTGCTAACGCGCTGCAAGAGTTCGAATCTCTTCCTCAGCGTCGAAATCTTTTTTGAAATGTTGTTTTTTGTTTAGTAGAATTAATTTCTTAACTTAATAGCAAATAATCTATTTTGTAGACATCCTATTATTAAGTAATTCCGAACCACAGGTAAACGCAGATATGATTGCATATGTGCTTTTGTAATGGGTAGAATTATTTTTAATTGAGGGCAGGTTTTCTTTCAATTCTGTAAATACAATTCTTTGAGAGGAAGTAAAATGAACGTTTTTTCTGAATTTGAATATATAAGGAGTTACTGCTGCTTCTCAAATAAATGCTTAAATATTATGCTGTTTGTTATATAAAATACAAGTATATATTTTTTTGTGGATTGTTGCTATAAACTGGTGCTAAAAATGGATTCAAAAAAGTTACTCATTATCAGATATTCGATCGTATCGTTGATATTACTCTCATGTATCGGAACAGTATCCGCTGCTACACACACCGTAGGTAGTTCCGGATATGACTTCACCACAATAAATGATGCAGTTACAGCTGCAAGTTCAGGTGATACCATTCTTGTAAATGATGGCACCTACACTGAAACAATAACTGTTGCCAAGGAACTCACAATTATAGTTACTAACTTAATATTTTTAACTTATCATCCAGAAATGTCTCAATCCATTTTCTTGCGAAGCTAATCTTTGATGAACAATCAATAAACGCCTCAGCAATCAGATTTTTCATATGATCAAGATCTTTCACAAAATTGCGAGAAATAATTCTTTTGACACTTTTCCAGATGAATTCGATTGGATTCAAGTCGGGTGAATATGGAGGTAAATAGACCAATTCAATATCATTTGCCTGTGCAAATTCCACTGTATATTTTGCTCGATGTGATCTAAAATTGTCGAGAATAATTACGATTCTCTCTCCCATGTTATTGTTTTTAACAGCTGATAAAAACGAACATACATCCTCCTTGGTTGAATGTTCTTTGAAATCAATAACAGAATTACCATTCAATGCATAAAAACCGAAGGAGTTTGCTTTTATCCTGGTTGTGTTTTTGAAGATGGCAGGTTTATTGAAAGACCATAAACGAACCGTATTTGATGTTGTTTGGGGAGATGATTCATCAAGAAATCCGATAACGCAATCATCATCGATTAACGGTAAGTTTTTTTTAAACAATCTTCTGCATTTTGTGGTCTTCGATAATCATGCGCATATGGTTTGGCATGATGCATGCCAAACTTCTTCAAGATCACTAGTATTTGCTTAATGGTGTATTGAACCTTAAATTCATTATAAATGAGTTCCTGAACTTCTTTTGTAGACCAATCATCTCTTTCATGTAACATGTCCCTTAGTTTTTCTTTTTGATCATCAGTGAGTTTGGAAGGACATCCTCCTGAAAACCTAGGCTTTAATCCTTCATATCCGTCTTGATTCCACCGCTCTTGCCATTGATATGCAACGGGTTTTGATATCCCTACAAGTTTAGCTGCTTCATTAACAGAAGCTCCTTCATAACGATGTTTAACAAAATATAAACGTTGTAGAACTCGTGTGTCTTTCTCTAATGACTTAATATGTTTAAGTAATTCTTCTGATGAAAGATGATGCTTTATCGGAATTTGTTCGGGTTTAGCCATACAGTATTGTTATACTCAATTAGTATTAAAAGTTTGGTTAATAGCTATAATACTATTCTTCCTTCGTGTGCATAATAATAGCTAAAATTGCCAATTTGTGTTTATGTACAAAACTGTGAACACTGGTTATTTTCTTGAAAAACAACTCGAAAAGACAAGGTGAGTACTTGGACAGCTTACTATATCTTCAAGAATATTAGAACAAAATCTTGCACTCATCAGGACAAAAATCTAAAAACCAAATCAAATTTAACAACATTGTTATTAAGGTGTTTTGATGATATAAACTGCATTAAAAGTTGTTCTATAGATGGATTTTTAGTCCCAATCACTTTTAATTAAGTTAAAACGTATTTTTCCTGTTTTAATTCTTAATTTATGCTTTTGTAACATGCTGTGCCTACTATGAGCCTATTTTGCTGTTGGAGATATTTAAGCGAAAAGTAGATATCTTTAACCTATTTAGGACAATGCTTGAGAAGGATTAAATAGTATCCAAATTAACAAAATAGTATCCAATGGGGATGGGGTATTCAATTGAAAACAAATGTAACTAATAATGTAATTTTGCTTCTGGTCCTTAGTATGATCTGTGTGGTTGTCATGAGTTCCGGCTGCATGTCTAATACTGACCTAGGTGCAGATAACGACAACAAGACACCAGAGCAAATCTTACCAGAAGTTGATCAGGATGTTGGTGTTATTACTGATGATGAGGACCAGATATTGGAAGAAACCCAATCTGAAGATACGCCAACCGAAGTAGTTTTGGTTGATACGGCTGCCGAGGAAGTTTCAGTCTCTGAACAGTCAAGTGAGCAATCATCCTCTACTGCTAGTATATCACAATCTGTGCCCCATGTGACACTTCAGGCTTCAGCATTAGGTGATGCTAGATATCTATTTGAACATCAGAATGGTGATGATATGGATCTTGGAGAGCTAAGATTGATTATTTCTTCGCACGGTTCAACAGCAGTCTATTCTCCAATTACTGAAAACCATGAAATTATGAATAAAGGTGATCAAATGATAATTGATGTCAACTCTGGTACTTTTACGATCAATGATGATCAGGTTACTGTAACAATTCCTGAGACTACTGATTCTTCAGTTGTTGACACCAGCATAATACTGTTTCATATTGGTTCTGATCAAATGATAGCATACATGACAGTAAGCGGTTGATCTCATTTTTGGGATCAATTGAAAGCAGCAATGTGAATCCTCTTTAATGAAACTATAGTAAATTATCCATAAAGGATGAACATGGAAATCACAGGATGGCATCCATGTTTAATTTTGTGAAAATTAAGGACGAAATTACAATGGAATGCCTTAAGCAGATATTTGTGCTGCCGTCAATCTCATTCTCTAGGATGCTGCATGCGTCCTTGATCAGATAAAAGAAGCAGATGATGATGCTTTTGGGATTTATGGAAAACTTCCATATGATTCTATTTAAAGTAAAAAATAGAATTAGTTTCCTTATTAATTCAGAAACCCTGATTTTCTATGGTAAATGAAAAAGTACTTCCTTTTTCTTCTTTTGTTTCAAGCCATATCTTTCCGTTGTGCATTTCAACGAAGCGTTTTACAAGGGCCAGTCCCAATCCAGTGCCGCCGTATTTTCTTTTATTTGATGCATCGATTTGCATAAAAGGATTGAATATATCATCCTTCATGTGTTCTGGAATTCCAATACCAGTGTCTGAAACAGATATTTGGATACCATTATCTGTTCTGGTGCCAATTACGGTGACTTCTCCTGCATCTGAAGTAAATTTAATAGCATTACTGAGTAGGTTGAACATTATTTGTTTAAACTTCAATCTATCAGCAAATATCTCAATACCGTTAATTTCATCCCGTAATATTAAGTCAATATTTTTCTTATTTGCCAATGGATACATAGAGGCTCGGATCTCAGTAAGTGTTTCAGAAACCGTGAAGTGCTCACAATCAAGTTCCATCTTGCCAGCTTCTATTTTGGACAAGTCAAGAACATCATTTATAACTTCTAAAAGGTGTTTTCCACTTTTACTTATATGAGCCACATGTCTGGCCTGTTTTTCATTCAGCTTGCCGAACATATTAGAACACAGTATATCTGAAAACCCTATTATGGTTGTAAGAGGGGTACGCAGTTCATGACTCATATTTGCAAGGAACTCTGATTTGATACGGTCATTTTCTTCTGCCAGCATTTTAGCCTGGAGCAAAGAGTGTTCTGCTCTTTTCTTTTCAGTAATGTCACTTGCAAACACAATATAGCGTGTTTCTGAAAGTTTGAGTGCATCTATCCTCATCCAGTAAACACCTTTGTCTTTGTGAATGGCAAGTAATTCAACGGTTGTAAAGCCACTGTCCTTCACTTCATAGTTACTTTTATGTGCCCTGGACTGGAATTCCGGGCTTATAAGGTCATAACCAGTCATTTCCAGCAATTCACCTTCAGAATATCCTGTAATTACAGAGGCAGTCTTGTTAACTTCCAGATAGTTCCAGTCTTCATTTGCTATAAAAATTCCATATGGTGCATTCTCGATGTAGTTTCTGAATTTAGCTTCACTTTTTCTCAGAGAATCTTCAGCTAGCTTCCGCTCAGTGATGTCGTGATAATTTAACATAATTCCATTGATAGCAGGTTCGTGCAAGAGGTTAATAGCTGTGAATTCTATCCATTTGTAATTGCCGTTTTTACAGAGATATCTGGTTTCTGCAGTTTTCTCTGCTTCTGGCATGCGAAGGAGCATGGAAAAAAGATTTTTTGCGTCCTCCAGTTCGTCAGGATGAATGTTATCCCATACAGAAGCACCGACGAGTTCCTTCGTTCTCCATCCGAACCACTTCTCTACGTTTGGACTCTTGTATCTGTTTATTCCGTCATTGTCAATGATAGCTATTATATCAGTACTGTTTGCGATCATTGCACTCTGCTTCGCTTCACTTTTGCGCAAGGCATCTTCAGCTTGTTTACGCTCAGTGATATCATGGTAGTTCAATAAAATCCCCATGATGGCTGGATCTTTCAGGAGGTTAGTGGCTGTGAATTCTATCCATTTGTAACTACCATCCTTACAACGATACCTGAAGTCTGCATTTACTGAAGCACCTGGCCTGTCTACAATCGTAGCAACTATTTCTTGCGTATGGATCCGGTCATCAGGATGGATATTTTCTAATGCGGGCATTCCAACAATCTCTTCTGGTTGCCATCCGAACCATTTTTCGATATTAGGACTTTTGTATCTGTTTATTCCCTTCTTATCGATGATAGCTATAACATCTGAAATGTTTGCAATCATTGCGCTCTGTTTTGCATCACTTTGTATTAGAGCTTCTTCTGCATGCTTCTGTTTGCTTATATCTCTGAACTCAACAACCCTGACCATTTTTCTTTTGTATGGGATGTTCTTTGCTTCTAACCTGAGGGGATACTCTGTACCGTCTTTCCGACGTCCCATTGCTTCATATGCTTCCTCATAACCTGCATTGATATTGCTTATCACTTGACCTCTGTAACTCTCGGCCATAAGTAGTAGTCCATCCATTCCGATTAGTTCGTCAAGTGTGTAGCCGGTCATTTCGGAAAGGCCTAAATTGCAATCAATTATGATATTATCCTCATGAATGAAAATACCACCAAAAGATGCGTTGTGGAGCGCTTTGAATCTCTCTTCGCTTTCTCTTAGTTCATTTTCTGCTCTTTTATGAAAAATAGATTCTCCGATGCCATCAGCAATTACGGTTAGGAGGTTAATGTCGTCTTTGTGCCATTTACGAGCTTCTACACAATCATCAAATCCAATGAAACCCCAGAATTCCATACCTGTAAAAATTGGAATTATCAGTACTGAAAGAATACCTTGCTCAGCAAGAATTGTTTTTTCGGGATCATCGAGTTCTTCTACTCTATGTGCAAAGTGATTCCTTGCTTCAAATATAGGTAGTAGTGTCGGTGCTCCTTCACTGTACGGTAAGTGTTGAATATCAGGGTTATCTATTTGTGGTTCGATACCTTCAGATACGATCTCATTGGTCTGTGACATACAAAGACCCAATTCAGGATCATCTTCATTTTTAAAAATATATGACCTGCTATTTTTAACAGTTTGATGAATTTCTTCAAGTATTTGGGGTAAGATATTTTCAATGCTATCCGGTTCAAGTAAAAGACGCATGCATTTGACTGTTGCCATCTCATAGTCCAGTCTTCTTTTGAGTGATTCTTCAATCTTTATCAGATCTTTACTCTTATCCGAGATATTCATTTCATCAAATTCCTTTATTAATGCTGAATACTGTTGTTCTGTAATTTTATATTTCTTTTAGAGTATCGCTTTCAAATTGTGTATTAATGGAAATTCTGTTAGACTTCATGTATATTGTATGTACTGCCTATTTATATAATTTGATATATGCTTATTAATACTTATCAGTCCTTGAAACAAAACCTTTAAAACTGTTTGACTGATATGCCATTAAAATATGCTTTTTATCAATGAGTTCCTGTTATCTGGAATAATTCTTGGTTTTGCTGCAGGTATTTCTCCAGGACCATTACTGGCGATGGTAATTTCCGAAAGTATACAACATGGGTCAAGAGAGGGGATAAAAGTTGCGTTATCTCCATTGATAACAGATATTTTGATAGTCTCATCTATTCTACTGATCCTGTCGCATTTTGGAAACCAGGATTTTGTAATTGCTATCATTAGTTTGTCAGGTGCAGTTTACCTGATATATCTTGGGATATCTTCATTTAAATCTGAAAGCAATGATTTTGACATTGCAAGTCAAAAGAGAAATTCATTGAAGAAGGGAATTTTAGTCAATTTTCTGAGCCCGCATCCTTATCTGTTCTGGATCACAATTGGTGGTCCCATTCTTTTCAAGGCACTTGATGTTGACATATGGGCTACCGTTCTATTTGTTTTCGGATTTTATGCTCTTCTTGTGGGCTCAAAGATTTTGCTTGCACTTGTTGTAGGAAAATCCGGACATTTCCTGAAAAGCAACTATTATCTTTACACTATCCGTGCGCTTGGTGTGGTTTATCTTGTTTTTGCTTTCTTTTTTATTAAGCAGGGTCTTGATTTGCTGGGATGACTACAATTACTTTTTTATTAAAACTTACTTAAACATACTATTTCCTAATTAAATTTCTTATTGTTATTAATATAAATTAGAGTTAATACATAATTTTTTTCTTTGTATTGTTTTCTTTAAAAACAGTATCAATTAACACTGTTACTCCAAAAATTAATAGAATACTCATCTAATATATTAATTATCATATCACTAAATGGAGTATTAATTATGGTAGAATGTGAACTACTTTCAAAATGTGGATTCTTTAATAAGTACCAGTCAGAAAAGCAAGCAGCATGCAAAGGATTCATTGCCTTGTATTGCAAAGGTCCTAAAATGGATGAGTGTAAAAGAAAAGCTTACAGGAAAGAGAACGGTGTTGCTCCTTCAGATGACATGATGCCTTCAGGGCAATGATTGTAAATTGATTTTATGTTTGCATGAATATTTAGATTGACGTAACTCTTATTAAACCAATTAAAAGTGCAGCCTCACTTCCGCTCTTTTTATTTTCGTGTTCAGGATATTACAACACCATATTTCACAAACACTTTGGCAAATGCCAACCTGAGATTTTCTGACTCTGTTTTGATATCTGTTAAATTACCTGATGCTACTGAATAATTTAGTACTCCAATAGCGCTATCAACCTGAGCAAGAGCAGGTTTGTATCCATCATCTGCACTTTCCGGTTTTTCAGCATCTTTGACAGCCTGCCACTCCTCTTTCAGAGTAGGAATATAGGCTGCAACCATTTCTGTATCGTTGGCATTTGCAGCATCAATTGCTTCTTCCATCGATGCATGGAATACAGTAAGAAGATCTCCCATATGTATAACATCGTTCCTTTCATGCAGGCCGAAGAAAAGGTCCCTCATAATTTCAAGAGTACTATGCGCAGTTTCAATGTCGCCTTCTTCAAGCATTTCCTGTGAATATTCCGCTATTAGAACTGCTCTTTTTATTTCACTTGCCCAATTTTTATCATTGGTATACATCTCAGGTGGTGCTTCTCTATATGTATCAGATACATATGTGAGCTTGCCTACAAGTTCATCAATAGAGGACTGTGATGCTGAAACATTTTTCTGGCTTGTTGATACAAGTGCTTCAATATATACTGTATTTGCCTCTGCCATAATTTCGGCAAATTCTATTTCATCTACAATGACAGGAATCGCTGCCGTATCGTCTTTATTCTTGACTTGTTCATCGACGCAACCTGCTATAAGAAAAGTTGATATTATTATGAGGGAATAAACGAAAAGTAACTTCAGTTTCATAATTATAGGCACCCTGCAGGAATATGGTGTGCCACAATATAAATTTATGTGATTTGATTAATCATAAATTTAATTTAATTCTGAGGTGTGCGAAATAACTGACGAGGTACGAAAGTTAGGAGGATTCGAAGAAAGAAAACACACCTCAGAACAAATGCTTACTATAACAGTTCCATATTATATCTGATAGTTTTAATAATTTATGGTGTATATATGACACATCTGATATATTTACTTAAAATTTCAGTAACTATTCAGCCTGATAAAAACGCTATCAATAACAATCTTGACAAAAAGTTGAAACGTAAATTTCATTAGGATCATTTATTTTGATTGTTGCTATTGATTGCTTTTTTGATTGTTAGATTGTTAGTGAGCAGACATCTCTATTTCGATGAAATCAGTACCAATAGGCAAATCGTGCCAGGCTGAATAGTTACAAATTTCATTTCTGATCGCTATATTCAATTCTGCATTGGCGCACTGCTTCCATTACAGAAATACTCCTTTTCTCAAAATAAGTAAGCAATACTCGACTCTTGGTGTTATCTCCGGGTGCGTTTTGTGCCTGAAACGACTATATTTTCTAGGTTTTGTCGTAAAAAAAAGTGTGTGTGGAATTTAAATATAGCATAAGCTCATTTAGCATTCGAATACTTTTCAAAAAAGTAATCACTTATAGGTAAAAGGAAATGATTCAAATGAAGGTAGTAGGTTTTGTTGGAAGTCCAAGAAAGAATGGAAACACCGATATGCTTGTCCAGCAGGTTCTTGATGGAGCAGTAGAAGCAGGTGCTGATGTCGAGAAGTTCTATATTAATGATATGGATATAAAAGGATGCCAGGGGTGTAATTATTGCAGAGCTGTGGATGAATGCAAGCTTAATGATGACATGACAAAAGCCTATGAAGCTTTAAAGAATGCAGACGGGTTTGTATTTGGATCACCAATATACTTCTTCCAGTTCACAGGTCAGATGAGACAGTTCATTGATCGCTGTTTTGCTCTTATTAACCCTGATTTCAGCTCACGTCTGGATGCCGGTAAAAAAGCTGTGATAGTAGGTGCACAGGGTGCTCCTGATGCTGAAGCTTTTACATCTGTATATGAGGAATTCTCCCGAGTACTGCAAATGTTCGGAATGGATGTCCAAGGAACTTTTGTGGATATAGGTCACCATGCACCCGGTGAGGTAAAGGAAAACACCGAACTCATGGAACAGGCAAAGATGGCTGGTTCCCAGCTCTTTAAATAATTCTTCAGTAAAATAGCATGCACTCCGGGTGCATGTTCTTTTTTTCTTCAACAATTTTCAATTTCAATTGTTCTCAAGCAGTTGATGACGATAAATAAAAATTAAAAGAAGGGAGTTAATCCCTGTCATTAACTGCAATGAACTCTGCATAGACTGGGTAATGATCAGATACTGCCACAGTTTCATCATATGTTAAATTGTATTCCAGATCATATCTGAAGACCCCGAACTCTCCTGTAAAGTCACTGTCGTCTGTCAGGATTATTCTATCATAAGTATAGTCCGTTGCCTTTGTGGTGGTATCCTGAGTGTCGTCAATTACCCAGTAGTAGTCATCAAGATCTGAGGTAGAATCTTCATTGAAGTACGAACCGTCAGCATTGAAATCTCCCAGGATGATGAAATCCTGCTCCTCCGGGTAGACGTTCTGTGCGTGTGCAAGGGCTTCATCCAGGGCATTTATTTCTTCGGTGGCCTCATCAGGATCTGTGTGGACCACTATTAGAACAGCATCATAATTTCCATTGACCGCCCTGAAAGAGGCAATGTAAGGTTGCCTGTGGAACGGATCTGTTCCTTCTGGTTCAGGGTAGGACAATGCTTCGCTTGTAATTAATATCGTGTCAGTGTTGTAGACGTAGGCGTATTGTTCTTTGCTTGTGGTCCTTCCCATCCTTTCACTGACAACAAATTCATAGTTTGAACCATCAGAGTTTACAAGTTCTACCAGTTCAGGAAGGGCTGTTTGTGACTTGTCCCTTATTTCCTGGATAGCCATTATGTCGTATGTCCTTGTGATGTCTGCAAGGACTGCCATTACTTCCGGTTTATCAGCCTTTGAGACTCCAAATACCTGAATATTGAATGATCCAATTCGCAATTTTTCTGTCAGGTTCATTTTTGGTTCAGGTGCAGGAGCCTGGTTACCGCGATTATTTTCTCCATTATCGGATATATCGGTAGTAGAAGCCAGAGGAGTCTCTTTCTCTTCATTTACAGACTGTTCAATATTTTCCTGCACATTTGTTTGAATTTCTATATTTTCTGTTTGTTTGTCAATTAGGATTATTTCATCTGTAACATTTGTATTTTTCTCATCTGAAAGACAACCGGTTGTAAAACTTGCCAACACACAGGTTAAAATGAATAGACTAACAATTTTTTGCATCGTATGATACTCCATTTGAATATCATTTGATTGCATGCTAGCGATTTATACTTATAGTCTGTCTTTTGAAGCTGTTTTTACTTTAAAATAAGTAATTTATAAATTTGAATGAAAAATATTACGTGCAGGTACAGATAAATTAGTAATTAAGTATAATTATAAATAAAAGTAATCAATTATTACTTAGAACACGTAACAACATTATGACCGGCTAACTTCTGCATTTTGTATTCTGTGTGAAACACTTATAACACTTTTATTAATAGGACAGTCTTCAAGTATACTATCATTTAAGGAAATAACTGGCACAGGATTTTTCATTTTAGGATGGCCACAATAATATGCGGTTCCAACTTTAGTTTTTCCTGAAACTCCTGCACATTTAGAATAAAGGGGAATATGTTTTCTATAATTGCATGTTGAGCAGTTCATTTTTCATCGTCCTTGATATTGGTAGTACCTAATTGATAAATTTTGTATCAAATAGAGTACTTAGCTAAATAGAGAATGCGGCATAAATTATATGATAAATATATTTACACCCGCTTATTATATCTATTCTCTTTTATTATATTTATGCTAAACCCTATAGTATACTGTTACTATTATATGCTTGCGTATATTTTTTCAATAACAGCTGGCATATTTTATATAGTATGTCTACTAATATTTTAAATGACAAAAAGGAAGCGTGATAATACCACCACAATCTCATTATAGTACCATACCAACCAACTTTATATTATGAGAATATCATGCTTCCTGCTTGTATTTTCTTAGCAAGTAATGCTCAGAGGATTAATCTTTTTTTAATTATTATGCTAAAATAAAATATGAGATCGGCTCTCTACAGAGCCGAAAGCCTCATTTGAGTAATTAAGGTAATCTTGACATACTTGACAAGAATGTGCAGTAATAGCTTGAATTTAATTTCTTTCTTTTTGGTACTGTTTTAGTTGTTAAATTCTCTTGCTTTGCAATCATTATCAAACAATTCCCAGATCAAGTGCCAGTGACAATATGATTACAATTATTGAGAAAGCAAATATCACCAAATAATTCATGCGTTCCTTTGATACGGACAAACTCCACATAATGTATTGCAATCCACGGTAGTCATCATCGCTCAAAGGTGTCTTGTTCTCTATCTTTTCCAGTAGTTCCATGTCCTTAAGAACACTCACCCGGCGTGTTGCAATATGATATCTGTGTGCGAAGAACAACAGGTATCCAAGGACACCTAGGTAGAAAAGAGCTTTTGCCAGAATCCCATTATAATAATCTGCAATGATTATCAATCTAAGAAATATTGCTGATATCATTCCTACCCAGAAGTAGAACTGGATTCTCTTCATGCCGTAAGCCTCAGGGACATGTATGCTGTTTAAGTTATTGACAATTTGAGTCATTGTATCTTTCTACCTGTATTTTTTTTCTAAATTTGTCTGATCGAAAAACTACGTTTTTCAATCCAAACATTTAGCAGAATACAGAATCCCTTTACCGTCTTAATAATATTTAAAGTTATTGTATATAGGATGTATATACAGACAAAATAAGATCTCAATAATTGCCTTTTGCTTTTTTTAGGTATATGGATTGGCGCAATTAATGATATGAGAAGGACTTTCTTCTGACTTGATAGTAGATAAGGAAACAAAACTGATTGTTCAAGTCTATTCATTGTCTATAAGAATGAATATTTCCAATTATTTAAAAAAGAGCAATAGATAAAACAAGTAAAATTTATGAAAGAAAAAAAGGAGGCGATGATAAATCAGACCTCAAGACAGTCAAGTGGTCTCTTGAAGAATGCCTTTATCATCCCAGTTTCATCCATGTCCTCTGAGAAGCGTATCAATTCCCAACCATCTATGCCGAGCTTGTTCAAATCCTCTTTCGTCTTGTCCCATTCTCCGTAGTGAACAGATCTTATGTCATATTCCCATGGTGCCATGTTTTAACCTCTGATCAAATAAGTCCAATTTGAGTATACAATAATGTACAATTGCGCTATATAAAAAACTTGTCAAAAAACAAAGTTGTGTTTAAAACAAATCAATTTGATTTATTCGATTCGAAGAAATGGGTGAATACGAAAACAAAATATGAATTAGTTTCCTGCTTTGAACAAAAGTTAGCAGGAAATAAGCATAGTTGCTAATAATTAGAAAAGGATTTGAAGATCACTGGCGTGACAGTTTTTTAATACTGTCCATATCTATTTTTTCCTTTGAAAGAACATCAAAAACCTTACTCTTGTCGATCCACATATCAGATGCACTTTGCAAACCCTGGGATTTGTGAGGTGCGTACTTGATATCAAACCCTGGTGTGATGGTAGCTTCACCAGTGACAGAACTAGTAAAAGTATTCTGAAGCAGAGGAGCGTCAGGATCCTTCCTGTTCTTTGCTTCTGTCGATACCTGCTCATCTGTTTTATTGTCAGTCATATATGGGTAGATTGACCTCATGATTATTAAAGGATTCTGATAATTGTATAAAAAGCAATATAGGTACAGACTTCTGAATTTGCCGGAATAACTTTATAAAACAAAACGCTTGTCTTTTCATAGGGCGTTAATTCCAAGTATTCTTACTTAGTTTATAAATCGTGGGTGATTATGTGGTTCGGTTGGAAAAAGATACTTTAGGAGAAGTAGAAGTACCGGATAATGTGTACTATGGTCCGCAGACAGCAAGGGCTATGGATAATTTTAAGGTAAGTGGTGAGAGCTTGCCCATTGAGTTCATAAAAGCCCAGGCAGCTATAAAAATAGCATCCGCAAAGGCAAATATGAAAAGCGGAAAACTTGACTCTTTTATAGGTAACGCAATCGTTGAAGCTGCATATGATATACGAAATGGAATGATGGCAGACCAGTTTGTCATAGATGCTTTCCAGTCTGGTGCAGGTACTTCGCAGAATATGAATGCAAATGAGGTAATTGCCAATCGTGCACTTGAGATATTGGGACATGAAAAAGGAAGATACGACATAATTCATCCAAATGACCATGTTAATATGTCCCAGTCCTCAAATGATACCACTCATACAGCTATCCATATTTCAGCAGTTGAAATTCTGACAACAAATCTTCTTCCGGTTATTGATGAACTGCTAAGGACTCTTCAAGAAAAATCGGCTGAGTTTATGCCAGTGGTCAAATCAGGACGAACACATCTTCAGGATGCGGTTCCTATCACATTGGGTCAGGAATTCAGTGGATACTCAAGGATGATAGAACTCGACAGGAAAAGGTTACTGGAATCTATGGAGGAATTGCTGGAACTAAACATGGGTGGAACTGCTATAGGGACCGGACTAAATGCTCCTTCTGGATTTTCAGATATTTCGATACGGGAAATGAAGGACATAACAGGAATTGATTTCAGGATTGCTGACAATTCCTTTGAAGCTACCCAGGGTGCCGGTGCTATCCTTGCCTGCTCTGCTGCACTTAGGGGGCTTGCAGTAAGTCTTACTAAAATATCAAACGACTTGCGCTTGCTTTCCAGTGGTCCCAGGGCTGGGCTGGGTGAATTAAACCTTCCTGCAGTGCAGCCCGGCTCATCGATAATGCCATCTAAGGTAAATCCGGTAATGGCAGAAATGCTTAATATGGCAAGTTTCCAGGTGATTGGAAACGATACTGCTATTATGATGGCTGCACAGGCAGGTCAGCTTGAACTTAATGTATTTACACCACTACTTGCTCACAATCTCCTCATGTCGATAAAATTACTGACAGGTGCGATTGATTCATTCAACAGAAAATGCCTGAAAGGCTTGAGTGCTAATATTGAAAGGTGTGCGGAACTTGCAGGTTCCAGCCTTGCACTGGCGACATCCCTTGCTCCTATAATTGGTTATGATAAGGCCGCTGAGGTAGCTTACAGAGCACACCGGGAAAACCGGTCAATAAAGGAAGTGGTCACTGAAATGGAACTGCTTACGGACAAAGAAAGTGAGGACTTGCTGGATCCAGTGAAACTAACGGGGCTGACAGATGATAGATCATGATATAATAGTAATTGGAGGAGGACTTGCAGGACTTCGGGCAGCGATCGAGGCTCATCAGCTGGGAGCAGATGTTGCTATAATCTCAAAAGTGCATCCCATTCGCAGTCACTCCGGCGCTGCACAGGGTGGTATCAATGCATCACTCGGAACTGATGATCGTTGGGAGTCACATGCTTTTGACACTGTGAAGGGTAGTGATTATCTTGCAGATCAGGACACAGTTGAAGTGCTTTGTAAGGAAGCACCTGAAAGAGTTATTGAAATGGAAAATTGGGGGTGCAATTTCTCACGACAGGATAGTGGCAGGATAGCTCAGCGTCCTTTTGGAGGCGCAGGATTCCCAAGGACATGCTATGCGGGTGACAGAACCGGGCATAATTTGTTGCACACATTATATGAGCAGGTTCTCAGAAGTAATATTAAAATATACAGCGAATGGATCGTGACAAAGCTCATTGTTGATGAAGGCAGATGTGCCGGCTTTGTTGCATTGAACATGGCAGATTCAAAGATCGAAACTTTCCGGGCAAAAGCTACTATTCTTGCCACTGGCGGATACGGAAGGATATACCAGCGGTCTACCAATGCCATAATTAACAGGGGATTTGGCATAAGCCTGGCTTACGATGCCGGAGTTCCGTTACAAGATATGGAATTTGTGCAGTTCCATCCAACTACTCTATGGGGAAATAATATACTGATAACAGAGGGTGCACGTGGGGAAGGTGGCTACCTTTTCAATAAAGACCACGAGCGTTTCATGAGCAGGTATGCGGAAGGAGCAATGGAGCTTGCACCAAGGGATATAGTTGCCAGGTCCATACAGAAAGAGATAGATGAAGGAAGAGGATTTCCTGATGGATATGTGCATCTTGACCTGACGCACCTTGGAAAAGATCTTATAAATGAAAGACTTCCGGGTATAAGGCAAATATCAATTGATTTTGCAGGTATCGATCCCGTGAAAGAGCCCATACCTGTGCAGCCTGGACAACATTATTCTATGGGTGGTGTGAGTTCGAACAAGGATGGAAGAACGCCAATGCAGGGTCTTTATGCTGTTGGTGAATGTGCCTGTATCAGTGTTCATGGCGCCAACAGGCTTGGGGGAAATTCACTTCTGGACACTGTTGTTTTTGGGAGGAGGGCAGGAATTGATGCAACAGATTATGCAAAATCTGTTCCAGTATCTAATGAAGATAAACTGGTTGAAGCTTTCCAGCAGGAGGAAGAAAGGATTCAGGAGATGTTTGGAACAGATGGGGAAAACTTTGCTTCTATAAGGGATGAGCTACAGCAGATCATGCAGGAAAATGTTGGCATATTCAGGAGTCGGAAGGGTCTGAAAGATGCCCTGAATGAAATCAGAAAACTCAAAAAAAGGGCAACAAAACTGAAAGTTAAAAGCAAAGTCACAGTCTTTAATTTCGAACTGATGAATGCCATCGAATTAAAAGGCATGCTTGAACTGGGTCATGTCATAACTCTCGGTGCACTTGAAAGGGAAGAAAGCCGGGGGGCACATTACCGTATGGATCATCTTGAAAGGGATGATGAGTATTGGCTGAGACATACTCTTGCTTACAAAGACGGGGAACCACGTCTTGAATACAAAGAAGTGAACATTGGTAACTTCACTCCGCAAAAGAGGGAATATTAATGGTGAAACTGGTAATCAAAAGGCAGGATAAGAGCACCATATGGTATGATACTTTTGATGTTGAGGAAAAACCCGGGATGACAGTGTTGGAAGCATTGTTCCAGATTCAGGAGAAACAGGACGGGAGTCTTTGCTTCCGTTATTCATGCAGGGGGGCGGTATGTGGTAGTTGTGCCATGCTAATTAATAGAAAACCAGGGCTTGCGTGCAGGACGCAGTTGTATGATGCTAAAACTGAAGTTGTTCAGGGGTCTGAAAAGAACCAGATAATTCTAAAACACAGCAGTAGAGATGATGATAAGAACGAAATTCTTGTTGAACCACTTCCGAATTTAGAAGTCATCAGAGATCTCATAGTAGATATGGATCACTTTTACAGGCTGGTCGATTCTATTAAACCATGGATCAATACACCTGAGAATGCAGGTAAAGAGAACATCATATATCCTGCTGTGCAAATGCAGATCGAGAAGTATACCAACTGTATACTTTGTGCTACTTGTCATGGTGCCTGCCCTGTTGCAGCAAGGGATGAGAAATATCTTGGACCTGCTGCGCTGGCAAAAGCATGGCGTTTTTATCTGGACCCACGCAGCAACAAAGAAGATGTAGACCGGCTTCTTGGCATGACAGATTCTAAAGAAGGTGTTTGGGGATGTGATGTTGTTTATAATTGCGTGGCTGTTTGTCCGAAGAAGGTTACTCCGACGCCTGCTATACTTGAGTTGAGGGAAAAGATGGAGTAGATATTATAAGGGCAAGTTCAGGCTTTTTGATGTGTGAATTGTATACTTCGTTTAAAATTAGAATATCTAAGACGCTAAAAAAGGAGTAACTTTTTACTAAAAACCATAATGTTTAATATTCTAGGGTTGACATTTTTATTCCATTTGACTTTCAAAGTTGGGTGAATATATAAATATAAATATAAATATAAATATAAATAAGCCAATAAAGATTTCGATAAATTTATATAATAAAGACACGTTTATTCATAGGTAGTTGGAAATATCGAAATTAAGTGGTCGTTGTGCCCAAACTATTGTGTTGGATATATCCCAAAGCTGGGGTTGCTTTGGTTTAGTTTTCTATATAACAAGTTTTGTAGTATAAAAATATCTAACCTTTACCTCCCACAACACAAAATTTGGCTGGAAATTAAAGAGAAAAATCATTTATATCTCAAATATCTGAACGCATGTCAGGGGTACTAGTATTAGTTTGACTTTCAAAATCGGGTTCCAGGACTGATAAAATATGAAGAGGTATAGAAATGGAGTGGTACTACAATAAATTATTTATCATCGTTGTTATTGGGCTACTGTTCATATCTTCAACGTACGTAGCCGCTGAAGATGATGCAATCATTATGTTCTTCGGTCTTGCGGGAGCATCAGCAACTGCAGCACCAACTTCAGGATCAGGACTTGTAGCCTATTATCCCTTCAATGGAGATACCAAAGACCATTCAGGGAATGAAAACGATGGAACAAACAATGGTGCCATCTTTGTCACAGGAAAAAGCGGGGAGGCACTGGATTTTGATGGTACGAATGACTATGTCTACGTACCGGTTAATATAAATCAGGATGCAATGCCACAGGTGACCATGGCACTCTGGGTTAAGTCTGATAGTGATTCGAGAGGAACGGTTATTTCCCATGATAATGGCGGTTTTGATCGTACAATAGCTATCGATGCACGTGGTGGAGGACTTGGCTGGTCAGCCTTTAGTGGTTCTGGTGGCGTTCTGGGCTATCAGGCTGTCACAACCAACAAATGGACATTCCTGGCAGCAGTTTACGACCAGGATGCAGATATTGTGGAGCTATATGTAGATGGCATCAGATATGAGGAATCAGGTAGTCTTAGTTCTGGCTGGGATTATACTCATATTGGTTCCAACCCGTCTTTTGGTGTGAATTTTGATGGTAGCATAGATGAAGTGAAAATATACAATTATGCTCTCACCCAGAATGAGATCAATTCCCTCTTTGAAGGAGAAACGACTCCAACTGCGGGAGAAATTACATCAACACCACCTTCCGGTTCAGGACTTGTGGCTCATTATCCTTTTGATAGAAACTATGAAGATTCCTCGATATATCAGAACCATGGGAATCCGAAGGGAAGCATGGATTTCACTGCCGGTGTGGTAGGAACTGCTGCGGCGAGTTTTGATGGTGCGAGTTATATCGAAGTGAGTGATAGCGATTCTCTTGACCTTACGGATGATTTCACTTTCTCGGTGTGGCTCAACAAAATAGATGCGGGAATCGGTGGATGGGCTGTTGTTTTCTCAAAAGGAGACACGCATTCCACATCTGCTATTAATAGTCCCTATGCACTGCTTCACACCAGCGGAAAATACCCCGGTGTTCGAGTTGCCGGTCAGATTATTTCGTCAAATACAGAAACGAATTTTAACGAGTGGTATTTCCTTACAGTAACAAGGGAAGAAAGTGATCTCAAATTCTATATTAACGGAGAGCTCAAGGACACAATGAAATCAACAGCTTCTATCCAGAGATCAGGATCTAAACTTGTCATAGGAATTGACCCCCCGGGGTCTACAGAATACTTTAAGGGATCAATGGATGACCTCAGGATTTACAATTATGCCCTTTCCCAGAGTGAGATCAACTCCCTCTATGGAGGAGAAACGGTTCCAAGTGCGGAAGAAATTACACCACCATCCACTATTGGCTTCTCTGGTTTGATCTTTGAATCCCGTGACAAATCAAGCGAAAGCAGTGTACAGATCCCATTGACATTGAACGGGATCGATGAAAATATCGGTAACATGGATATAACTCTGGGTTATGATTCCTCTGTTCTTGAGGCTACTGAGGTCATCAAAGGAGGCTCAACCACAAATTCCCTGTTCGATTACAATATTGTGGACGGGACGATAAAGATAAGTCTGGCTGACAAGGTAGGATTCAGTGGCGATGGCTCTATCGCTTACGTCAGGTTTGATGTTATTGGTGCTGAAGGCTCGTCTTCTCCTCTTGTGATTACAAAACTGTCCGCGAACAGGGCAGATGATCTATCAATTATCAATATTCCGACTCAGGATGGTGTATTCAGCGTAGTGAGCAGGGAACAAAGCCTTGGTGATTTTGACGGTGATGGCATCTATACTTCCGTGGATGCTCTCGCTGCGCTTCAGATGGCAGTGGGAAAGATTCCCGAAGACCTGATTATGGACATGAATAGTGATGGACAGGTCTCATCCATGGATGCGAGGATGATTCTCAGGATTGCTGCCGGATTGGAGGAATTATGATACTGATTTGTTATTAAAAATCAAAATATATTGGGGGATAAAAGATGGATAAAGAATATTTGGTGAAAATAGGTGTTCGTGCCAGTATACTCTTTATCCTGACTTTATTTGCGATTAGTTTTGTGGTGGGGATTGGAAACGCTGGGACTCTTTTGCCCAATAAGGATACAGTGTTTAATGAAAGTGATTGCCAAACAAGACTACCACACGGATTTACTGCTAATGATAACTGTTATGCTATATGGACCTTCGGTGAAATGAAATTTGGCAAAGGAGATAATGTAGAAGTACATGATGTAAAAGTACATAGACTATACTGCTATTACGATGATCAAAAAACTGGTGGGAAGGCTAGTTGTGGGTTGCATCAGTTTGAACTTAACGAAGAAAAAGTGAAGGAAATTTTTACTCGCGGGGAAAAAGATGAGTGTCGTAGTATTACACCGGACTGGATGGGTGGTTGGAGTAAGACCCTAGAAAGTACAGATGACAGATTTGTCATGTTGTGTGGGAGGCCGGGATTAAATCCTGATGATGCTGGATTTCATGAAATTGTAGGAAATATTCGTTACCGCAGATCCGTGATAAATATTCGTGTCAAGTCTCAGGGTAGTGAAGATATTGTAAAATCCGTTTTTTGTGCACTGGAAAAAAATGCTAAAGCAGTTATAGATGGGAATGATTGCCAGGAGTGGTGTAGTAAAGTGAATGAACACTTTATTTGGGACGGAAAAAGCGAGTGGCCTGAGTGCCAGTGCGTATGCGAGCAAGGCTATGGAAAAAAGGATGATGAATGCGTAAAGTGCGAAGATTGGTGCCAGAAGATGGATTCTCGTGCCCACTATGACCCCAAGGAAAGTAAGCCGGATGAATGTGAATGTTATTGTACTGGCAACCTGCTTGAATTCGAATGGGGAATTGATACAGGAAAATGTGAATGTGTCCCTGGGGCGGTACCCAAAGGAAATGAATGCGAATGTCCGGAAGGTTGGAACCTGAGTGTATGGGGAGACAAATGCATAAAGGAAGAGAAGGCGGTTGTGGAGAAAACGCCCATTGAAGTAGAGAGAGAGCGGATTGCCAACCAGTATAATAAGCTCGAGAAAGGCTATCTGCTCTTCTCAGAAGGAACAGTAAGTAAGACTTCAACATACGTGCCTGGTATGCCATATCACAAATACGGCCATGTGGGAATCTATATCGGCGACTACGAGGTGCCAGCAGGAAAGAACTATACTGTCCGTGATTCCGCTGCAGCCCCTCTCAAGATATACAGAAAAGATCCAAAAACTGGAATCTACCAACCAATTAAGCTGAAGTTGGGGGAAAAGATAAAGCCGGGAGATCTAATCATTGGAGCCGTTGTAGAGATGCGACTGAGTGGGGCTGTATTCACTACTGTAGATGGCATGAAAAGAGAATCTTACAACACCATGGGTGGATATGATACAATAAAACGGTGGCCGTACTTCGATTGGAAAACAACTAAACCCGCACCAACACCCGAACAAGTGGACAAAATCTGCCAGTTTGTATTAAAAAAGGTGGAGCTGACGGAGCAAGGCAAGCTGGGCTACTGGCCCGGAAAGATGGGAACTATGGTGGGGGGGAAGGAGCGATGGGACTGCGGCTGTCTTGGCATGGGGGCCTACAGATATGCTAAAGTCGGTCCGACTCTAAACTACAAGAAGTGGCTCCTCCTCCCAATGGAAATATACAACAATGTAGACGCACAGTATCCTCGGTCGCCCAGAGATATACTCACCACTGTCAGAAGTCCTGTGAATCTTCATCTCTATGACGGCGAGGGTAGACATGTTGGCATGACCACCCAGGGTATTGTCGAGATGGAGATACCCAATGCCTATTACCAACCAGAGATTGAGGAATATCATCAGGGTATTCTAATAAGGAACGTCAATGATGACTACCAACTCACGATAAAGGCTTTGGATGAAGGCAGCTTTAGCCTACACATCCTAGACCACAACGTATGCAATTCAGGCAGTATAACCGAAATAGACTTTCAGGAAGTCTCCATCATAAAGGATACCAAGGCTACTCTCAACCTAGGTTCTGTCAACAATGAGTATTTGATGAGAATTGACGAAGATGATGACGGAAAAGTGGATAAAATGCTTGAACCTACATTACTCACAACCACTCTTCTGACTATGGAGAAAGCTGTGGAAAGCATAGGCTTGACTTTCGAATCCCGCAGCAAACCAAGCGGAAGCAGTGTACAGATCCCCTTGACATTGAATGATATTGAAGAAAATATCGGGAACATGGACATTACATTAGCTTATGATTCATCTGCTCTTGAAGCAACTGAAGTTATCAAAGGAGGACTGACCACAGATTCCCTTTTTGATTATAACATTATGGACGAAACGATAAAGATCAGTCTTGCTGATAAAAACGGATTTAGCGGAGATGGTTCTATCGCCTATATTGATTTCAATGTTATCGGAGCTGAGGGGACATCCTCGGATCTTGAGATTGTAGCTATCACAGCTAACAGGGCAGATGATTATGAAGCTGTGGAGATACAAATCCATGATGGTCTATTTAGTGTGATAAGCATAGAGGCAGGCATGGGAGATGGTGATGGAGATGGGGTGTATACATCCCTTGATGCACTCTACGCACTTCAGATGGCTGTGGAAAAGATACCAAAAGACCCGGTCATGGATGTAAATGGAGACGGAACTGTGACATCTTTTGATGCCAGAACTATTTTGAAAAATGTAGTAGGAGAGGAGTAATAGAAATAAGGAGATGGAATAATGAGAAAGGGTTTGATGCTGATTAGTTTGGCATTTCTTATATCACTTGCTTCGGCAAGTACTTTGACTCTCAGTGTGAGCGATGCAACTGGGGGAAGTGGAGCCACCGTAGAGGTTCCGATCAACATGGAAGGTGCAACAGATGTTGGAAGTATGGACATTCTTATGAGCTACGATGCCGGGATATTGCAGGCCATAGGTGTCGATGCTGGTGCCCTCGGAAAAAACGCGTACATTGAATCCAATACGGCTGGTGATGGAGAGGTTATCATAGCTCTGGCAGACGCGTCCGGGATTAGTGGTAATGGTCAAGTTGCAATTGTCTCCTTTGAAGTGATTGGTGACACCGGCTCATCAAGTCCTCTGGTACTTGAGGATACTTCAGTGCACGATATAGAGAGGGTTGAAGTGATAACAACAACTAGGGATGGAACTTTTAGCGTTACTGCTGGGACCGAGGGTGCAGGTTATGAGAGTGCAGATGTGCTTGTAATAGGCGCAATCCTCATGGCGCTGTTCGTAATCAAGAGACGAAAATGAAAAGAGGGATAGAAATGAATAAAATAATCCTTATTTCATTTCTGCTTTTTTTCTTTCTGGTAACTCCAGCAAATGCTGAAATTTTCAGTGAGATGAATCAGAAGGTTGTCGTTTATAATCAGAACGTGGATAAAGTTCCTGATTCTTTAAAAAGTCTGCTCGGGAATGAAGAGATATATGGTGTTATCAATCTGAATGATGGAAATACACTGGAAGTGAAGGCAGTTACCAAGGACGGAAAGATCATCGATTTTTCAAAGTTAGGGACTAAGATCGCTATTAATAAAGGTGATTGTAATGGCGATAATAATCTAACTGCATTGGACGCACTGTGTACTTTGCAGATGGCTGTTGGGAAAATGGAGAAAGACGATATCCTTGATGTTGATGATAGTGGGGGGTTTTCATCCCTGGATGCAAGGATAATACTCCAAAATGCTGTTGGCCTGAACTCTGAAGTGGATCCATCAATTATAGTGACGACAAATGAGAACTCAATGAATGACCTGATGAACTCTCAAAAACCTCTTGATGTATTCCTGGATGCGTATGATAGCGGCGATATTGATATAAAAGGAGTAGGACTTGGAAAAAGTATCACTATTTCAATTGGCAAATTTGCGTTTAAGATGTCTCAGAGCCTGGGAATATTGTAATAGTATTCTACAATATTTCCTTTTTGTTCTATCATATCCTATCGTAGCAGATTATAAATAAGGAAACAATAAGAGTGCCATTTCTGCAAAGGCACCGGAAAATATTGGTATTGCCAGATTATCATCTATTTTCACAAATGTGGTTTCTACAAAGGTTGCAACAAATGCCATGAAAATAGAGACGACCGGGTTCTCAAGCAGAAGAACAGCTATAAAAAGGTTTACGACAAACTCTGCAATAGTTCCTTCCAGACTTTTCCCATTACTAAATATTCTTATTTTTCCAAATCTTTTTCCGATCAGTGCAGCAGTCATGTCGCCAAAAGTGGTCATGAGGATAGCTGCAAAAGCAACATTCTTGCTGAATACTGAAACAGCAATCAGTGCACCAATAGTAAAGTAGACATGTGAGCCAATTCCTGTTCTCTCTTTCTGGCGTAAAAGAATATGCAGGACAGGAAGTTTGATGCTCCTATCAAGTCTCAGGTGCTCAACACTCAAAATGAATACAAGATAAACTATCAACAGGGTTTGGCTTGCCTGCTTTCCAAAAAAAGCATAGACAAGTATAATGAGTATTGAAGTGAAATGAATGCCCTTTCGCATTAGTTCATTAGCAAAGGAAATAGAAGTCATTGCCCTTAATTTGACCTTTTGATATATAAAAGAGTCTATCATCATAAAAATAAAATGGATGTGACGATCGGACTGTTTATTTTATTTCAACACGGATATTTTAAATATGAGTGTAGCTGACTTTACTTTAGGTAACGTATACCAGTTTGTAGGAAATAGGGGTATTTCCACATCTTTAAAAAGCTGGAGAGTTCAATTGATGGGACGGGGAGACTATTATCTTGGAATGTAATTGCTGTGGGAAGTACGAGAATCGGTTTAGTTTGCCTGGTCTGCTTTTGATATCTGGAAGGTGTAATCTCTGTTTTCTAATATAAGAAACGGGAGTGTAAGTCATGCCAAGAGCTACAAGAACAAATAGTGTAAAAATATCAGCAAAAGTGGACGGCATTAAGAGTTCATCCATCCCTTTAAAAGCTGTTGTTTTTTCAGAAGATGCAAATGAAGTGAAAATACTAGCCGAAAAAAAGCTGAAAACAGACGATCTGGACATAGAACTTGATGTGGAAGCTGCAAAGATGCCGGAAAATGTAAGGATATCCATTGTTCCTGATGAAGTGAAAAGTGGGACTCAAATACGCAGGCTGGCAGACTCTGAAAATGCATCCACTGCAAACATTACAAAAGATGTTCTTCTTTCAAGAGAGGGAGTGCTCAAGAAAGAAGATCTCTCCATCAAACCTGTAGATTCAGTGCTTGGGCTCTGGAAATTGAAGCATAAGGTTTGTGGTCGTGTCTTTAAAACTGATCCTGCTACCGGTGAAAAGTGTCCGGTTCCCGGAGCGACTGTTCATGTCTATGATGTAGACCTTAATTTTTTCTGGTGGTATCCGCACCCAGGAATGCCATGGGGCTGGGTCTTCCCGTTCTTCCCTCACCGTAAAGAGGAAATTGGAACAACAAAGACAGATGAATGTGGTTATTTCTGTGTCAACATCCCCTATTTCGATATTGATGCTGTCCTGAGATGGAGACTTCGCTACCGCTGTCTATGGGATATACTCAGGCGACCAACAGTTCTTGAAGCAATAGACCTGGGTGTTAAACCGGACATTCGATATTATCCGGAACTAAAGCCGCTTCCTGAGATGAAGGTTAAACCAAGACCACAGCCCTGGCCACCATCGGATCCTGTTATCAAGGAAATAGAATATAGAGATCTAAAATCAAGAGACGATGGTGCCATCGAAATGATCTCAGCAGAGGTCAAGAAGGAATTGCATATAAACACTGACTCTATGAAAGAATTGTTCACAAAGTCAAGATTTGAGGCTGTTCGTGAGAATCTTTTCAAGAAAGATACTCTTTTTGAGCCGGTGAGCAAGGATAGGTCATCCCTGCTGGATCAGCCTGCATTCCCTCATTCAATTGCTCCTCCGGCACTTCCCGACGATGAACTGATGATGGAGATGCTCGGTAAGGAAAAAGAGGATAATTCAGATACCATCATGCAGATACGCAGTTCAAGACCTACTGTAAGATTGCTGCGTTGCTGGCCGGAGATCGTCCCTGAATGGAATCTTCTGCTTGATGTGCCTGATATAGTTTTCAAGGTGGAGCAGGATATAGATGAGGATGGCGTGCTTGAAACGATCTATGAAGAAGGCTACTTCGATGTTAACTGGAATTTGAGCGAGTCTACAACGGACGTGCAGATAGAGGCTTGGCCAAATGCTATTTGTGTACCTTGTGGGGAAGCCTACAAACCATGTACTAAAGCCGGAATTGTGGGTTTCAATGACATGGCTGTCGATCCGATATATTTTGATGGCAACGGCTATGTGAAAAGGGTTAACAGACCAAAGCAGTTTGTTGGTTTCCCATTGCCACATATCGTACGTCCTGATGCTGAGACACCACTATGTAAAACAATCCGTATCGTAGGTTGTCCGGACTATGGGACCGCCGTCTATTATAAAGTGTTCTATAAATATGAGGGAGGTTCTGATACTCACTTTAACGAGTCATGGCATGTGTATAATATCAGCTCAGGCACTTCCCATTATGTAAAACCTGATAACAACGGGTTCTACGAAGTACTGACGCCACCGAATAATTATTTCCCATACCATACTCTGATAAACTGGCGTACTCACCTTTATCCTGATGGTAAGTATGAGGTCAGACTGGAACTGTATGATGCAGCACACAATCTGATCGTTGCAGCTATTGACCCGGTGAAAGTGGTTATAGATAACAGTAGGCCAGCTCCGATCGATTTCCTGAAGCTTGAGTACAGGGAGGCTGGAGGAGCCTGGAATGAAGCTCCGCTTCATTGTCCGATAATAAAAAGGACTGCGGGTGTCGATATTGAGCTAAAGGTCGGCTACAACGTAGCAGCAACTCACCTGAGGGATATAACTATCAGTTTCACCGGATGTTCGGGTTCTGTGGGAAGTGACAGCTACTGGCATCAGTCTGTGGGAGATAATAATAAGGTATTGGACTGGACAGTTACTGTGCCGTCATCTGTGGATGAAGGAGGTTACAGGTTCTATCTTGAAGGACGTAGCCGAGCTTTCAATGCTACTGGAGGACTTGCCAGCAACTGGGAATTCGATACTCTCAGCATCTGGAAAGGAAATTCACTGCATGTTGTGATACTTGATAAGTAAGTATTCTTTTTTGGATTAGTATCATGCCCTCGAAAGAGGGCATTTCCAAATTTTACTTTTTAGGACAGGTTATTATTTGCTTATGAATTCCGTATCTTTCCAATATCTGGCTAAGCTCATAACTAGGGTGGTTGCTGATGTATTGGGTGAACCTTTCAAAGGTTACTCTTGATTATGCAAAGCCCAGATTATATAAAAAATCTCATATTTAAAAAAACAAAAATAAAAAAATAGAATGCTTTGTGCATTCATTCCAATGTAATTGCTTCCACCGGGCAAATATCTACACAGTCTCCACAGTCCACACATTCGTCCGCATTAACAACTGCAACATTTTTATCACTCATTGCAATCGCTTCTACCGGACAGGAATTTACACATAGTTCGCAACCTGTACATACATCTTTATCAACAACAGCTGGCATTTTGATTTCACTTCCTTATTACTTATCTTAAAGATAATATGATTTCAGTGAGAGATTATGGGATAAATAGTTGTCGAAATCTGGAAATTTGAAGTTTTAATTCATCAGTTAGAAATATTATATTCAGAGTAATCTATAAAGTAATAGATGCCTCATCTCTCCGGAATTTCACCTCATCTGCTTCGATCATCGACAGATCGAGAATATCATTGATTTAGCCAGTAGATGTTTTCCGATGTTTAAAATGTTACCTGTATGTCGAATCTGTTTTTCATTGAGTTCTCCGGAAAGTCCTTCCAGCATCAAATCTGAGAAACCGATGATCGAGTTAAGTAGCGTGCGTAGTTCATGGTCCATGTTAGTAAGGAATTTGCTTTTAGCACATTTTAAAGATTCCGCATTGACCATTGTTTCAAATACTTTCTTAATTGCTATTAATTCCTCTTTGAAATCTCTTTAAAGGAGCAATGCTCTCCTATGTAATCTGCGATAAAATAATAGTCCACAATCATATCGTTTTGAAATAGCAATTTTTCAGTGCTTTCTATTCAGAATGGATTAATGAATTTTTGCTATCTTTCAGGATATTAAGGGCTGTATTTTCCGGTACATCACCAGCACAGAAAAGATTCCTTTCATCGTTAATTTAACAATCATTTACACAAGTTATTCGTAACCTTCGATTAAATGCTGAATGGATAATGCCTGATAGTATGTGGTAATATATAATAGTATACGGCAAGATATAAAATTGATACACAAAATAATTATATTAATATGGCTTATTTATTATCATGTTAAAACGAAAAGAAAAAACGAAAGCGAACATATACGGTATCAAAGGAATGCATAACGTGCATTCATGGCAGGGACTTGCTATCCACTTCAAGAACAGTTCCAAGGTACTGAAATGTGGCAGTTATGCTACCTGTACATCAGATAAGAGGTCAAAAGCCTGTTTCTATTCAATAAAAAGACCGGATGCCATCTATATGCTTCAGTCTGAATTCAATGTTAGTATTACAATTGCTGAAAAGCACATAGATACTCTGGTTGATATGGGAGTGACCAAAGCATTGAGATGTCGAAGGGCAGATTCTTCTGGATTTTTTGATGAAGGGGCTCGTATGCTGGCGTTTGAAGAAGACTTTTAAATGTCAATCAAAACTTTATTATGCGAACAGGATAATCCTGCACCCATGTTTACGATCATCACAGGTGCACAGTTTGGCGACGAAGGCAAAGGCAAAATAGTTGACCTCATGTCCGGGGAATATGATCTGGTTGTCCGTTTTCAGGGAGGCGACAATGCAGGACATACGGTCAAAGTAGGTGAAGATGTATACAAGCTTCATCTTATTCCATCAGGTTTTCTTCTTGATTCCAGGGTCTTGATAGGTCCTGGTACCGTTATGAATCCGGAAGTACTTGCAACAGAAATGGATATGCTTGCAGAGGGTGGCATAAAGCTAGATGCAAAGAGGGTTGGTGTGGATGCAAAGACCAGTATAATAATGCCATATCACATTGAACTTGATGGTCTGCGCGAATCTTTGAGGACCGAAAAGATAGGTACTACAAAGCGTGGTATTGGTTATGCGTATATCGATAAGATTGCAAGGGACGAAATTCGCATGTATGACCTTGTAAACAGGGAAAGATTCCTGAAAAGGCTTGAAGAACTTGCTCCTTCAAAGGAAGCAGCCATAAAACAGTTTGGTGGTGACCCTTCCATGGTGATGGACGAGGCACTTATAGATAAGTATGTGAAACTTGGTGAAAGGTTTGCATCCTATGTTACTGATGTCTCCTATGAAGTTAATAAGGCTCTTGATGAAGGGAAGAATGTTCTTGCAGAAGGTGCCCAAGGAACACACCTTGACGTGATACACGGAACTCAAAAATTTGTAACATCATCCTGCACTATTGCAGGTTCTGCATGCGCTAATATTGGTGTTGGCCCTACCAGGGTTGACAGTGTACTGGCTATTGTGAAAGCCTACATCACCCGTGTTGGTGAGGGCCCTCTGCCAACAGAACTTTTTGACGAAGCAGGGGAGCAAATACAGCAGGTTGGTCGTGAATTCGGTACTACAACCGGTAGATCTAGACGTTGTGGTTGGTTCGACCTTCCATTGCTTAAAAAAGCCATTTACCTTAACGGTTACACATCTATTGCCCTTACAAAACTCGATGTTTTGTCCAATCTTGATCCTGTCAGGGTTTGTGTGGCATATGAACTGGATGGGAAAGTCCTTGACTATCCGCCAGAAGATACGTCTGAGCTTGCAAGATGTAAGCCGGTATATGAAGATTTGTCAGGTTGGGACAATGACCTGACTGGTGTAAAGGAATTCGCGGATCTGCCCCAGGCAGCAAAGGACTATGTTCTTTACCTTGAAGCTAGGATGGGTGTACCCATTGAATACATTTCAGTGGGACCTGCAAGGGAACAAACGTTTAAAAAATAGGGCGGATAAGCTAAATCTGCCGAAAAACGTATATAGTACTCGATAGTTTAAACATCACAATCCAGCTGAACTAATCACTAAATGCACTTGAGTCCTGCAAATGGTGAGTATCTTAACGGATATTATAATTCAGGAGAATATTATGACAACTGTATATGACGTTCCTGCAGCCGAATTAATCGCAAAGGTAGCAGAGAAGTTAAAAGAAAACGATAAAGTTAATCCCCCTGAGTGGGCAGCATATGTAAAGACCGGTGTACACAAAGAGCTTCCGCCAGTCGACAGCGAATGGTGGTATACAAGATGTGCCGCAGTACTCAGGACAGTATATACCCAGGGTCCTATCGGTGTTGAAAGGCTACGATCTGTCTATGGTGGAAAGAAGAACAGAGGCGTCGCTCCTTCTGTAAAGGCAAAAGGAAGCGGTTCGATTGCAAGAGTAGCTCTGCAGCAGCTGGAAGAGGCAGGTTTTGTACGTGCACTCAAGAGTGGTCGTGTGGTAGCTCCTCAGGGACAATCTATGCTCGACAATGTTGCATTTCAGGTGAAACAGGACCTTGTGGAAACCATCCCTGGTCTTGCTAAGTACTGATCGCATATTTCCTGTTTCGGTAACCCTATAAAGAATCGCTGTTTACATTCCTGTAAAGCATAGGTGACTTTCATGACGGATGACCTTGAAGAAATAAGAAGAAGAAGGCTTGCGCAGATGCAGCAGCAACAGGCAGCTAATCCGCAAATGAATGCCGGTGACATGCAGGCAGCAATGCAGCAGGAGCAGGCACAGGCTGAAGTGGATGCAAAAAAGCAGACTCTGATGCGTCAGATACTGACTCCGGAAGCACGTGAAAGACTGACAAATCTACGTATGTCCCGTAAGGAACTGGTAGAACAGCTTGAGTCTCAGTTGATCATGCTTGCACAAAGTGGCAGGCTTCAATCAATGATCGATGATGAGAAACTCAAACAGCTTCTGGTTCAGATGCAACCTAAGAAGAGGGAACCGACCATTAAGCGTTTGTGAGTACCTCCATGCAAATATCGGTCTTATTCAGCGGCGGAAAAGACAGTTCTCTTTCCGCAATATTGCTGGAGCCATTCTTTGAGGTTGAACTTGTGACATGTGGTTTTTCGTTACTTCCCATCGGGGAAGTGGCCTCTGAAACTGCAGAACGGCTTGGTTTCCCACATAGGATAATCAAACCTGACACATCGATCCTTGAAAAGGCATATGACATGATCATGCAGGATGGTTTCCCAAAGAACGCCATCAATTTCATTCACAAGAGTGTTATTGAGTGCCTTGCGGTCGATGATAATGTTTGCTTCATTGCTGATGGTATTCGTCGTGATGATCGTGTTCCTGTGTTGGGTCAGCCCGAGATCAGGAGCATAGAGGACCGGTTCGGGGTTCATTATGTATGTCCCCTTAAAGGGTTTGGTCGGGCTGCTGTTAATGAACTTGTAAAAGAACACTTGGTCATTGATGAAGGGCTTAGCGAGGATGTACTTAAAGCGGATTACGAAACCGAACTTCGGGAATTAATAAGTCAACGGCATGGTTCCGGGATGATCATGGAGATATTTCCAAGCCATGTTCAGTCGCATGTTATCGAACGCAGGAAAGCAGGACAGAACAGAACAACATGATTAGTGATTTGCGCATATAATTATGTTATATGTTCAAAATTCAATCAATACCTTAATACATATCAATCATAGCATAGGTGAGACAAGTGAGCCACAATACTAAAGGACAGAAGACAAGGTTGGCAAAAGCACACAGGCAGAACCACAGGGTTCCTACCTGGGTCATCATAAAAACCAACCGTAAGGTTACCAGCCATCCACAGAGAAGGCATTGGAGAAGAAGCAGTCTTGATGTGAAATAAATAGGTGATGATAATGGCAGAAGATGTAGTAAAAGAACAGATCTACACCATTCCTCTTCGTATAGTGAAGGCAACCCCTCGCTGGCAGAGGTCTAGGCAGGCTGTAAAAGTAATCAGGAAATATCTTATAAAACACATGAAGGTTGATCCTGAGATGGTCAAAATAGACAAGACCATCAATGAGAAAGTATGGGAACGCGGTTCTGAGAAGCCACCATCGTTCATTCGTGTAAGAGCTGCAAAGTTCGAGGATGGCGAAGTACAGGCCGAACTTGCATGAGTGCTTCCGGGCATCATTTAAGTTTGTAGATCATATAATGATGAGAACTATAACTATTCAGGAAAGCCCCGTAATAGGGGCTTTTGCAACGTGTACGGAAGATTTAGCGTTGGTACCAGTGGGCACATCGGAAAAGACGTGTGATACTCTCAGTCAATTGTTACAGGTCAACGTAGTGAAAACTCTGGTCAATGGAAGTATTATTGTGGGTTCACTTTGTCGTGGAAATTCCCATTCATTGCTTGTGCCAAGAGGATCTACTATAAGGGGTCAGGAAAATATCGATGTTCCTATCCATGAATTACCAGGTAAATTGAATGCAGTAGGCAATGTTGTCATGGCAAATGACACCGCTGCACTGGTTCATCCTGAACTCAGTGACAGAGCCATTGAGGCAATAGAAAAAGCCTTGAAAGTTGATGTCAGGCGTGGCACACTAGGTGGTGCCAAGACCGTAGGCATGGCCGGAATTGCAACCAATAAAGGAATACTTGTAAATCCACTTGCAACAAGTTCGGAACTTGAGCTCCTCGAAGAGCTTTTTGGACTTCCTGTGGATATGGGTACTACTAATTTTGGTACGCAAATGGTAGCTTCCGGGTTACTTGCTAATTCTAAAGGTTACGTTGCAGGTTCACAAACAACTGGTCATGAACTGGGAAGAATAGAAGATGCCCTAGGATTTTTATAATACTAAACAGGTGATTCAAATGAAGACATTTCAGGTCAAAGGCACATTTAAGGCCGGAGTAGCATGGGAAAAGTTCACAAAGGTCATTGAAAGCCAGAACGAGAAAAATGCACTTGATAAAGTGTACTCACTCTTTGGCAGTAAACATGGTCTTAAAAGGAACTTAATTAAGATTGAAAGCATAAATGAGGCATAATCCATGGTAGATATGAATGGACAGGATCCAAGGGTGCTTGCAAACCAGCATCGTGAGTTCCAAAAGCGCGCGGAAATGCTGCAGCAGCAGGTAGGCATGGTCCAGATGTCAATGGAAGATTGTAATCGTGCTCTGACAACTATTGACGAGCTTGGCAATGTTTCAAAGGGTTCTGAAATGATGTTCCCTATAGGTTCCGGTTCATTTGTATATGCTAATATCGACCATACTGATAAAGCAGTGGTCGATATTGGAGCAGGGCTAAGTGTCGAAAGACCCATTGCGGATGCAAAAGAGATATTGCAGCGCCGCAGGGAAAGGCTAACCACAGCTCTTGACAATATGAACAATGCTCTGCTTCAATTAGGTCAGCAGATGCAGGCCATTGAATCTTTCCTCAATAAGCTTCAGCAAGCTCAGGGGCAAGTAGGTTCCCAGTGAACCTTTTTTTCTATTTTTAAAAACTTTAAGGGTTGTATCAAGTGTTCAATAAGCTTAAAGCAAAACTAAGTGGCTTCAAGGAAAAGATAGGAACCAAGATCGATGAGAAAGCAGTTGCTATAGAGCCCATAGAAACTGTAGATGACTCACAAGTTCCTCCATTTACTGAGCCTTCTGTTCAGGAGACTGTCGAGGATAAACAATCTACTGCGGAAGACAAATCGGTCCAGAGTGAAACTTCAAATAATAAGAAGGTTGGTTTTGCCCAAAAAGCAAAAGCTCTTGTTTTAGAAAGGGAGTTCATTCTTGAAGAAGATGATCTTGAAGAACCTTTGTGGGAACTTGAAATGGCTCTTCTTGAAAGTGATATCGCTCTTACTGTATCAGAAGCTATCGTTGAATCGGTGAAGAAACAGCTTGTTGGTACAAGGCGTCGTATTGGAAGTAATACTGGTAATATTGTTGAAGATGCACTCAAGAAGGCTATCTATGATGTCATGAGTGCTAATGTATTCGATCTTGATGAATACGTTAAAAATGCGGATAAACCGGTACATATTGTTTTTATTGGTATTAACGGCACAGGAAAAACAACATCCATTGCCAAGTTATCAAAACGTTTCAAGGATCAGGGTCTGTCTGTTGTGGTTGCTGCAGGTGATACTTTCAGAGCAGGTGCCATAGATCAGCTTGCAATACACGCAAGTAAGGTCGGGGTAAAAATAATCAAACATCAGGAACAGGGTGACCCGGCTGCTGTTATTTATGATGCAATACAGCATGCAAAGGCCAATAAAGCCGATGTGGTACTTTCAGATACTGCAGGCAGGATGCATACTAATGTTAATCTAATGGAGCAGTTAAAAAAAGTATGTCGTGTAGCTCCGCCAGACCGGATACTCTTTGTTGATGAGGCAGTTGCGGGAAATGATGCTGTAGAGCGTGCAGCTCAGTTCAATGATGCTGTTGCAATAAATGGCTCTATTCTCACAAAAACCGATGCTGATTCAAAAGGTGGTGCAGCCATATCAATTGCATACATCACTGATAAACCAATATTATTCCTTGGAATGGGGCAGGGATATGACGACCTGCGTAAATTTGATCCACAATGGTTTGTGGATCAGTTATTTGCAGAATAATCCCTACTCTTTTCTTTTTTCGTCTAATTTTTCTTGTATTATTTATTGTTTACAACTTTCTTTAAGCTCAAATGCAAGATTTTCCAGCCTATTATTGATATTGTCACCCGAAGCGATAATATTGACAAATGCAGAACCAACGATTACAGCATCGGCACCTGCTTTTATAACCTCAGCAGCCTGCTGACCATTGGATATACCAAATCCTACTGCCTTTGGTACGTCCGTGTGGATGTTTCCCAGTATCTTCTTTGTTGAGTCCGCAACATCAACTCTCTCTCCGGTGACTCCCAGTCTTGAGACAATATAGACAAAACCGGAAGTTCTGTCAAGATTATTCTTCATTCTTGATTCTGTTGTTACTGGGGTAATGAGGAATATCAGGTCAACACCGTTGTTTTTGCATGCTTCATGTAGTTCATCTGCCTCCTCAGCCGGGAGGTCAGGAACGATTATTCCGGTAATTCCGGACTCTGCACAATCTCTGGCAAACTTCTCTGTTCCTCTCTTGTATATCAGGTTGTAATATGTCATGCAAACAAGTGGAACATTTTCCTTTATGGATGCTGCCATTTCAAAATACAGATCAGGATTCATACCTGCTGACAGTGCTCTTGTGGATGCCGCTTCTATGGTCGGGCCGTCTGCAACAGGGTCGGAAAACGGAAGTCCAAGTTCAACTATGTCTGCACCGCCTTTTACAAGTGAATGCACGATCTCTTTTGTAGCTTCTGCAGAAGGATCACCTGCACACACGTAAGCAATAAGCGCTTTTTCCTTCTTTTCCTTAAGGTCAGTGAATTTGTCTTCTATTCTCACATACAACCCTCCTTTTCTTCTTTTGCCTCTTCTTCCTTCAACCTAAACACAGTTTCAAGATCCTTATCTCCTCTTCCTGAAAGGCTGATTACAACAAGGTCTCCGAGTTCACCTGTTTTTGCCATTTTCATTACATATGCAACTGCATGGGATGATTCCAGTGCAGGGATTATTCCTTCAAGACGGCTCAGTTCGTAGAACGCTTCCAATGCTTCATCATCGTTTACATTGCATGGCTTGATTCTTCCAATCTCCGCAAGGTGGGCCAGTTCAGGTCCAACACCTGAATAATCAAGACCAGCAGAAACCGAGCTTGATTCAAGTATCTGTCCATATTTATCCTGGAGTATGAGTGTATGTGCTCCCTGGAGAATTCCTTCTTCTCCAACACAGAGGGAAGAAGAATGTAATGCTTCTTTATCAGTTGTTTTCATCTCCTTGCCACCTGCTTCCACCGGGAAGAGTTTCACTTCCTTATTTTCAATGAATGGGTGGAATATGCCCATTGCATTGCTCCCGCCACCTGCACAGGCAACAATGGAATCCGGGTAACGACCTTCTTTTTCCATAATCTGTTCTTTAACTTCCTTTCCGATCACACTTTGGAAATCACGCACTATCATTGGGTAAGGGTGTGGTCCTACAACAGAGCCAATTAGATAGTGTGTGTTCTCTACATTGGTGACCCAGTCCCTTAGTGCTTCATTGATTGCATCTTTCAGGGTCTTTGACCCCGATTCGACAGCATGGACCTTACAGCCCATGAGTTCCATTCTATATACATTCATATGCTGGCGAATAACATCTTTCGCACCCATGTACACTTCAGATTTAAATCCCATGTTTGCTGCGGCCATTGCAGTTGCAGTACCATGTTGTCCAGCTCCGGTCTCTGCAATGATACGTTCCTTTTTCATATATTTGGCTAGAAGCGCCTGTCCAAGAGTGTTGTTTAATTTGTGTGCTCCGCCGTGAACGAGATCCTCTCTTTTAAGGTATATCTTGATTCCGTATTTTTTACTAAGATTCCTCGCAAAATAAAGAGGTGTTTCCCTGCCAGCGAATTCTGTCATATAATAATCAAGTTCTGCACGAAATTCCGGATCATCTTTGTAATGTTCATAAGCTTCTTCAAGTTCTTCAAGTGCCGGCATAAGTACTTCGGGAACGAACTGCCCTCCGAATTTGCCATACATTGATTTTTTCATAATCTTCCTCCATCTCTTTAATTAATCAAGTGCATCAACAAGTTCCTTTGTTTTTGTGTATATGTCACCACTTTTGATTATTGAAGTGCCCACAAGCACTGCATCTGCTCCTGCCTCAATAACCATTTTAATATCTTCTATGCTGTATATTCCACTTTCACTAACTATGATGTGGTATGTGTCGTTGGTTTTGTCAAAATCCCTTATAATCGGAGCAAGTTTAATGGTGGTGTCCAGATTGATCTCCAGAGTACTAAGATTTCGGTTATTGATGCCGATGATTCTTGCATTTGTTTTAAGGGCTTCTGCAAGCTCATCTTTGTTATGTACCTCTACAAGTGGTTCAAATCCTTTTGATATAGCCAGATCTACCATTTTACCAAGAGTATTTCTAAGAATACCTGCGATTAGTAATATAAGGTCACTTTCTATCTCATCAAACTGGACTTTATTGACGATGAAATCTTTACGTAATACTGGTAAAGGTACCTTTTTTCTGACAGCTTCGAGATTATTGGTCGACCCATGGAAAAATTCTGGTTCTGTAAGCACAGATATCGCAACAGCGCCGGCTCTTTCCATCTCTTTTGCTATCCTTGCAGCATCATCCGGTAATATGTCCATTAATTTTTTTCCAGGTGAAGCTGGTTTTACTTCAGCTATGACGGCAACCTTTTTTTCTTTTTTCTTTTCTTTAATGGCATTGATAATGTCTCTTTTTTCATCCGTATTTTTTAAATTTACCTTCTGTCCAGTATCAGTTTTAATTTTTGAGATTCTGTTTTCAGTAGATTTCACTATATTATTGATAACCGAGTGCATTGAGTAACCACTTGTGTGCTGTAATGTGCAAAGATGTACATGGATGTCAATGTATTTAAAAATATCGGCGCATAGTCCTATTTAATAATGATACTCTATGGCCTTCTTAATGAATAGGTTTGCATTAAGGGTTCCCACTTTTATCTTTTAAGAAGAAGTCTATATTGGGATCTTTCTGTCCATTATAATGAATATCAGCCATATGTTCCTGAATGCCTAATTTTTCCTGAATTGTAATTGGCGGGAAATATGCAAGATATGCAAGAACAGTTCCTATTAAAACAAATAATCTTGCAAACATCTGCATCACATCTACTATTGCAATCATATCTGTAAGCATGAAGTCAAAGACAAATGATATGGCAACAAGTGGAAGGGCTGTTCTATAACGTATCCTTTTTGGCATCCTTTGCAAGAATATGAGTAGCAAAAGCCCAAGTATCATTGAAGTAGGTATGACAAACAGACCCATGAGGTAAAGGTTTATGGCGGCATCACTGTTAATCATGAATATGGAGCCCCATTCAGTCACTACGGGTCCTACTATTCCACTGCTATACAAAAAAGCAAGATAAGCTGCTCCTATTAGGGTGAATATCAGTGCAATATATTCTCCAACTCTTGTGCTACCTGTTATCACATATATTATGAAAAAGACCAGTGGAACTGGTATAAATGCAAACGGAATTGCTGTTATGAAATATAGGGTGGCGTCCATTTCCTGGTTTCCCAAATAAGCAATGAACATCCTCACTGCTGTTGGCAGGTATGTCAGTCCTACAATTAACCAGAATACCATAAGTGAAAAAAGAGCAGGTTTGCTATTCTCTTTATATCTTTCCTTATTCCTGGAAAGCACCCATGCAAATGCGAGGGATGAGAGTGTGATTGCAAAACATATTGTGCCATTTAATAATAGTCCTGAGTTCATCTCTGTCTATACTTGTATTTGATTTATTTTATTTATATATTTTCATTGTATAGTATTTTGTGTAATTGTTACTTGTTTGGCGTTTGATATTTCCAACCAAATGGTATTTATATTAATTATTACTATAATAGTAATATATCCAAAATTAGTAGGATATAAGAGGAGGATCGTACATGAAAGCAAACAAAGCATTACATTTAAACAAAAATACTAGAGCCCAGGTGGGAATTGGTACTCTTATCATATTCATCGCAATGGTGCTCGTTGCAGCAGTTGCAGCTGCTGTGCTCATTCAGACATCCGGTGTACTTCAGCAAAAAGCTCAGTCCACAGGAAAACAGGCAACTCAGGAAGTTTCATCTAACCTGATGGTTAAGGGTGTAGAAGGCGTACGTGCCAAAAACACATCAGTGGATATGTCTTCTACAGTAGATCTTCTCAAGCTCAAAGTGGGGCTTAATGTTGGAAGTGCTCCGGTAGATGTTAATCAGGTAGTTGTTTCAATTACTGATGGTACTACTGCAAACAATCTTGTATATGCAGGCAACGAAAAATCTTATGCATCCACAGGTAATTCTGATGGGGAAATGAATCCTTTCAGTTTCTCAAATACAGCTACTAACCTGGCAACCCTTCTGACTGGAAAAACGAATATAAGCGGTGTTGAATTGACAAATTCTCAGAAATACTTTACTGTTGAAAAGATTCGTGATGAGGATGCTTCATTCTCTCAAAGTAATCCGGTCATGAACACTGGTGATCTAATCACATTATATATTGCCACGACTTCAGACACTGCAACTCTTTACTCACAAGTTGGAAGTTCTAACGTGAGTGCTGGTCTTGATGATTCCGGTCTCAATCTTGTTCCAAGAGCAACTGTTAATATAGTTCTCACACCAGAATCCGGTGCAGCAACAACTGCTGATTTCGTTGCTCCGTCATCATATGGTGTAAAGGAGACTGTGCAACTGTATCCATAACAAGGATTTGTGCGATATTTTCGCATTTATCTTTTAAGGAGTTAATAACATGAAAGCAAACAAAAGAATGATGAATTCGGATACAGGTGCTCAAGTTGGTATTGGGACCCTTATAATTTTCATTGCCATGGTACTGGTGGCAGCAGTCGCTGCAGCAGTCCTTATCCAGACGTCTGGTGTACTCCAGCAGAAAGCTCAGTCTACTGGTAAAGAGGCAACTCAGGAAGTTTCGTCTAACCTGATGGTTAAGAATATTGAGGGCGTGCGTGCAAAGATAAATTCAACTAGCATGGCAGATAATGTTTCACTGTTGAGACTAAAGGTTGCTTTGAACGTAGGCAGTTCTCCGGTTGATGTGAATCAGGTTGTTATTTCCATTACAGATGGTACTACTACAAATAACCTGATTTATGCAAACAATGAGAAAACATATGGTAATGCTATGGCGAACTTCAGTAGTACTGCCACAGGAGCCGCGAATCTGTTGAAAATGCTGGAAGATACCCAGACTACCCCTGGTGACAATGCCAAGTATTTCTATACTGTAGAGAAAATTCGTGATGAAGATGGTTCCTTTACTCAGGGGAAACCTGTGATGAATACTGGTGACCTTGTTACGTTCTACATTTCGACTGTTGCTGTAGGTGACACTGCTTATACTAAGATGGGCACTGCAACTGTGTCTGCACTTAAGTCCACTGGTCTTGTAATTGAGCCGAGGACTGTTGTTAACATAGTACTCACGCCTGAATCTGGTGCAGCAACAACTGCAGAATTTGTAACACCATCTTCATATGGTATAAAGGAAACAGTACAATTGTATCCATAAGGTGATATCTATCACCTTTCTTTGTAACTATTCAGCCTACCACAATTAGCCTATTGATACTGATTTAATCAAAACGGAGATGTTTGCTCACTAACAACCTAAGAATCAAAAAAGCAATCAATGGCAACAATCAAAATTAATGATCCTAATAAAATGTAGGTCTCAACTTTTTGTCAAGATTGCTATTGATAGTGTTTTTATCAGGCTGAATAGTTACCTTTCTTTTTTCATTTATCTCTTAAGCACTTTAATGCTTGTATTCAGGTTTTTTTGATTAGCGTATCAATTTTTTATTACATTATTCAGTTCGTTTTACGATATATTGCAAAATGTGTGAACTTTGTTCAGTGTGCACTGCTGATAATTCTCAGACCTATTATTACCTGATCAATACCTTGTTTCACTAACGTGTAAGTATATTGATATTATATGGCATTGATTCCTTTATTTGGTGCGTTAGTAGAAGTTCATGAACATGGGGAAGGATAATAGCCACTATGCATGAATACATTTTTGTTTCCAATATTTTAGTTCGTCACCTTTTTTAATCAGGCGGAGGTGCTGATTGTTAAAATCACAGATAAGATATCTATTACCGGGTTGTGTATTTTTCAGCAAATCCCACATTTGCTGATTCAGAATAAAAAAGTAATTATTATAAGTAAGTTCGGGCTAAAACAATATATTAAAAAGAGTACCCTTTTCAAGGCATCCTTTCTATGATCTCACCCATTCTTTTGTTCTTTTTGTAGAATGCAGTACTATCTTTGAGGAAGTTGGCTGCTGTAACTCCTTTATCCGTAATGATGTATCCACCTCTTTTGACCTTTTCAGCCAGACCTTCAAGCTGGAATACTGTTTTCATTTTGCTTCCGATACTTCCTTTATCTGCAAATTGGTCAGTATACTTTCTGATATCTGCAAATTCTGTGATCTTGCCTTCATTTTTTCCAAGGACTTTCAGTATTATCCTGTACTGCATGTCGCCAGGTCCCTGGTGTATTCCCAATGACTGGTAAAACTCGGCTACTTCCTGTTCCAGTGCAACATCTATCTCTTCAGACATCGAGTTCCTCCTCTTCATTGTTACTATCGATGTCTTCTTCATTTTCATATAATTCGTATGAGTATTTTTTTATTCCCAATTTTTCCTGTAATGTCAATGGTGGGAAATATGCCAGGAATGCCTGAACTGTTCCGATAAGCACAAATATCCTTGCAGCCAGTTGCATGACATCTGTCAAAGTTATCATGTCCGTGAGCATAAAATCAAAAACGAATGATATTGCTACCAGTGGTAGTGCAGTTCTGTATCTGAGTCTTTTCGGCATACGCTGGAGGAAGATCAAAAACAGGAGACCAAGTATCATTGCAGTTGGAATTACAAAAAGACCTACCAGGTAGATGTTTATTGCAATTTCACTGTTGATCATAAAGAGGGATGATACAGTTGAAACTTCAGGCCCGATAACTCCTTTTGTGTACAAAAAGGTCAGGTATGCAAATCCAAAAAAAACAAAAAGTAATGATGTGTAAGCGCTTATTTTTTTGTCCCCTACTATTACATACATTATGAAAAATACCAGGGGGACAGTGACAAATGAGAATGGTATTGCTGAAAGGTTATACATCATAAAATCAAGTGTGGGCATATCCAGATATGCAGCGATCATTCTTATTGTGGTGGGTAGATATGTAAGGCCCACAAGAGACCATAAGATAACTAATGACCAAAGTGCTGGTTTGCTTTTTTCTGAGTGTTCCTGCTCGCTACGTGCCAGTACCCATGCAAAAGCAAATGATGATATTGTAATTGCAAAACATATAGTTGCATTTAGTAATAGGCCCGCATTCATTTAATCCCTCATATACTTTTATTTATACATTGTTAATATATAATATTTGCTAATTCTGTAACTTTAATGTTTGCTGTTTGATATTTCCAACCAATTAATATATATATTATTGAATGTTATAATAACACATCCATATATTTGGATTTATAGGAGGATATTACATGAAAGCAAACAAAAGATTGATAATGAAAAAAGATACACATGCCCAGGTGGGTATAGGTACTCTTATCATATTCATTGCAATGGTGCTTGTTGCAGCAGTTGCTGCGGCAGTTCTAATTCAGACATCCGGTGTACTCCAGCAGAAAGCTCAGTCCACAGGAAAACAGGCAACTCAGGAAGTTTCATCTAACCTGATGGTCAAGGGTGTAGAAGGTGTTCGCGCCAAAAATTCACCTGTGCTTATCTCAAATACGGTTGACCTTTTGAAACTAAAAGTTGGCCTTAATGTGGGTAGTGCTCCTGTAGATGTAAACCAGGTAGTAGTTTCAATTACTGACGGTACTACTGCAAACAATCTTGTATATGCGGGAAACAAGAAATCCTATGCTTCCACTGGAAATGATAATGGTTTTATGACTGGTTTCACTACGGGTGCAAGTGTGAATTTGGTAACTCTTCTGACTGGTGTAACTAATGTAACTAGTGAATTCAACAATTCTGATCATTACTTCACCGTAGAGAAGATACGTGATGAGGATGCTTCATTCTCTCAAAATAATCCTGTAATGAATACAGGGGATTTGATTACTCTCTATATTGCAACAACATCCGATTCAGCAGCTTCTACAGGTTATTCTACAGTAGGTAGTTCAGATGTATCTACTGGTGGGCTTAATCAATCAGGTCTTAATCTGGTTCCAAGGACCACTGTCAATATTGTACTGACGCCTGAATCCGGTGCTGCAACTACGGCTGATTTCGTTGCTCCGTCATCATATGGTGTTAAGGAAACAGTACAGCTTTATCCATAATGTATTTCAGATATGCAGTGGTAACCCATTGCATATTTTTATATTGAGGGGTTCTAATGAATTCTGATGTAAAGCTTTTAAAGAATAACACTGCCCAAGTGGGCATTGGTACCCTTATTATTTTCATAGCGATGGTTCTGATTGCTGCAGTTGCTGCATCGGTACTTATCCAGACTTCTGGTGTACTGCAACAACAGGCTCAATCTACCGGTAAGCAGGCAACTCAGGAAGTATCATCAAATCTTATTGTAAAAAGTATAGAGGGCGTACGTGCAAAGAATTCGTCAACAGTTATGTCTTCCGATATTTCACTTTTAAAGGTGAAGGTTGGATTGAATGTGGGGAGCTCTCCAGTTGATCTGAATCAGTTGATAATAACTTTGTCAGATGGTTCAAACACAAATGATCTTCTATATGGCAATAACGATAAAACATATGGTAATTCCATGGCTAACTTTTCGTCATCTGCGTCAGCAAGTGCGAATCTGGGTAAGCTGTTAACGGGTACTCAGGCTAGTCCTGGTGATAATGCAAAGTACTTCTTCACTGTTCAAAAGATAAGGGATGAAGACCTTTCATTCTCACAGGCTAATCCGATAATGAATACAGGAGATCTGGTGACAATGTATATATCCGTTGTTTCTGATACTGACCTTTCTTATACGACAATAAGTGGGGTATCAACTTCGGGTGATCAGAAAGATTCCAATCTTGATATTGCTCCTCGTGCTTCTGTTAGCATAGTGATGACTCCGGAAGCTGGAGCTATGACGATTGCGGAATTTATTACTCCGTCTTCATATGGTACTAGAGAAACGATACAATTATATCCATAAGGTGATTATATTCACCTTTACTTTTTGAGGGTTAGTATGTCAGAAAAGATTCTTTTAACACTTTTTATTGTGATTTCGTTATTTTTCATTTCAAATGTAACGGCTGAAGCCTCATTTACGAACGACTTAAATATTCAGGATACGTCAGTTGATTTTGTCATTAATGAATTCTACACTGGTGTTGATGCAGATGTTTTCAGAACCGGTCTGGATGTTGATGAAAATGGTGAAGTAAGCACACTTGAAGTAGATATGTTCGTAAATGAGTTTGCAACAAATAATAGTGGTCGATACCTTGGATATATTATTATTGACGATGGTGATATACCTCTGTCAATAAGCTCTTTCAACCTTGAAGTGATGGGTGCTGAAGGTTCTGTGGGTAGTTCTGAAATACGTGTTCAGACTAATATACGCTATAACTTATCAGTTTCTTTGGCAACAGGAAAACATAGCGTATGGGTACTTGGACATCCATCTATAGAACGCATGTCAATTTCCATTCCACAAGGCACACAAATCTTAAATGTTGACGGGTTGGATTATCTCGTGCAAAGCAGGCATGATGGCCGGGTGCTACTTGAAGGTCGTAGTGGGATACGCTCTTATATAACAGAAGGACGCCAGACGTTCGAGTATGCTGTTTCAATTGATACTTATAAGTCTTCTTTTATTGCAGACTTATCTTTATTTCCTTCTTTATTTTGATGACTACTTTTCTAATACATATTATATATTTATATAATGGATATAATTAAGTACTATGTGTATATTATATTAAGTTGATAATAATATTCTATTACCTCAGGTGCTTAAATGAAACACAAGTATTGTTCTATGATCTTATTGTTCGTTATCCTGATTAGCATATATAGTAGTGGTTGTGTCAGTAAATCTCCTGAAGAAGAGGTTCCTTCGAAAGTGCTTGTTTTTTTAGACGCTATCAATGAAGGTGATTATAATACTCCTTTTAGCATGTATCAGGGTAAGGATTTTCTTGCAACTGCAAGTATTAAGATGAGCTTTGAGAATAAGGGTATGGAACCAGGAAGTATTGCAGAGAGCACTATCATTTCCCAGGATATCGTTGGTGATCTTGCGGTCGTAAAAGTTGAATGTTCAGTATCCACACTTGATCTTTCAGGAAACGCGAAAGGTGCAAATATCGTTCCTGTTTATTTCAGATTACAGAACAGTGAATTAGGCTGGGTAATAACGCGGGTTTCTTTTACTGTGCCATTGACTCTTGAAAATTCTGAGACTGTGGATATTGAGGTTGAAGGCACATCAATTGATGTAATTGTTGATAATGCTCCCCTTATAAGTGTACTTGCTTTTGCCATGCTTGGGTCAGGAGTCTATCTGGACAAAAAGGACAAAGCTAAGAAAAAGGAAAATAGCCGCACAATAGATGTTTCAGGCGCAGTTCCTATGCAAAAAGAGGCCATTGCGCAATATGTCAGGTTCGTCCCGGCACAACAGGTTACTGTTGGCAATGCTACAAGCATTGATGTCTGGGTCAAGAATTTTACTCAAAAACCCTATGTTAATTTTGCAATGAAAGCTAAATTTGGCAGTTCTCTTGAACCGGAGAAAGTAGATCTCTTTTTTAATAACATTGCTCCAGGTGAAACTGCAAAAAGGACATGGATAGTAAAACCTAAACTTGCTGGCTGGGCATCCATCGAAGAGCCAACTGTGGTATTTGAGTACATGGATACAAAATATATCGGTGTGCTTGATCCTGTATGGATGCAGGTCCAATAATAATTGGGGGGCATATTGATGTCATCAGATAATAATGAAGCAGGAGATTCTTCAAAGAACGTTTCTACAGATATTATGAAAAAACTGAATGATGCATTTTCCTCTTATCTTGATGGAAGCGAATCAATAGCAAAAGAGACAGATACATCAGAAAATGATTCTCTTCTTGAATTGGTGCGTTCTGGTATAGCTGAAAAACAAAGTCATGTTGAAGAGGCTGACCATGAGGGAATCGATGTAGACATCCCTGCAAAAGAGATTGTTAATATTGAATGTGAAATATCGGTTTTTTCAGAAGATGATGAGCCTGATAACATTAATGTCAACACACAAGTACCGAGTGTTCTTTCCGGTGTTTTTGATGATGTTCAATACCAATCTGTTGAAATTGAAGTAAATGAAACAGATGACACTGCAGAGGATGAAGGGGAATCGCACTACTTAGAAGTTGTTTCCGATATTTTGAAAAAGACTCCTAAAGGTTTCAATCCTTCATTTTCTATGGTTGAAAATACCAGTTCATCTGATACTCCATTGCATGTGCACGATAAACCTGGTTTGAATGAATCAGAACTCAAACTATCCAAGATTTCTGGTTCTGAAAAGGCAGTTTTATCTGCTGCTATTACAAAAAAACTACAGGAACAACCTGTCAAACCCAAATTGGAATCAGAAGAACCACAGGTCAAGAACAATGATGCTGGAATTGTGTCATCATCTCCAGTTCCTTCCTTTACTATATCCTTTGAACCAAAAGAAACTACAATCATTGGTAAATCGAAAGTGCAACAGCCTAAGAGCGCTTCGCCTATCTCATCTTCTTCAGGTATTTCGGAAAATGTAAAGGCACACAGGGTTTCAGAAAAGCCAAAGGAAAATGTTCCTGATAATCCTACAACGATTGCTTTCCTTTACAACAAGGATCATAGAAGTCACGATGCTGCTTCTTTGTCCATTAATACTCATGAGAAACCTGAGCGTCTGATTAAAGCTATGTGGTATCTGGAGAAGAATAAGGTCTTCGAGGATGGCACATGTACATTTATTGATAAATTTGAGATGGCCGATGAGTCTGATCTTTTGAGGGTGCACGATGAATCATATATCTCATTCGTTCGTTCCTATGCAAGTGCAGGCGGAGGTTTTTTAGGTGATAGTACTTACATGACTTCCACATCATACGATATTGCAAAGATGGCGGCTGGTGCAGCTATGAAAGCCGGTGATCTGCTTATGGATAATAAGTTCTCTCATGCTTTTGTATTAGCGCGTCCACCTGGTCATCATGCAAGTTCCCAGAAGTATGGGGGTTTTTGTCTTTTCAATAATGCAGCGATCCTTGCAAAATACCTGCAAAAGCGCAGGAATGTGGGAAAAATACTGATACTTGACTGGGATGCCCATGCAGGCGACGGTACTATGGAGATATTCTATGAAGATCCGACTGTCATGTTCCTGTCAGTTCATCGGGATCCTCATGGTTTTTACCCTCGTAAAGGGTTTAGTACCCAGACAGGGGAAAATGCAGGCAAAGGGTACACTTTGAATGTTGAAATGCCAGAAGGTTCCGGCAATGATGAATATATGCTGGCGTTTGATGAGACTATTGTACCTATGATCAGTCAGTTTGCTCCAGAGATAATTATATTCAGCTGCGGCTTCGATGCATATTATCGGGAAAAGAATATTGGTTTGATGTTGGATTCAGATGGTTATCATCAGATGACAACAAAGGTATGTTCAGTGTTTTCTGGCCCAATGGTCTTTCTGATGGAAGGTGGCTATCATGATTTCAATGGCCAGCTATGTCATAGTGTTCTTAGTTCCCTTCATGGGAATCCCAATCCTGTAAGTGACCGTCAGGAAATCTCAAGCTATAAGATGAATCAGCAAAAGCAAATATTTGCCGCCACACAAAAGAAGATAGAAGAATCGAAAAAGCATAGCCCTATTCTTTCCTTGCAGGTGTCATGATGGTTCATGTTGGTCTTACTATTAATGAGAGTCACTACTTGCACGATTCATTGCTTAATGGTTTTCCCTGTCCTGAAAGCCCATCCCGCTTAAAGGATATTCTGGAATATTTGGAATCAACAGGTCTACTTGATGGTGACAGGTGTCATATATTTGAATCACAGCCCGCAATAGTCAGGGATGTTTTGCGAGTTCACACAAATGAATATGTTGAATTTGTAAAGGCATGCACAAAAAATTCTCAGCTAAGTCTGGGTAAAGATGTATATTTATGTCCTTCTTCTTTTGAAGTACTGTTAGATGCTACAGGATGTGTTCTGAATGCAGGTGATCTTGTTATTACTGGCAAGTGCAAGCATTCTTTCGCTCTGATACGTCCGCCTGGTCATCATGCTGGCCCTGCTACTTCCAGCGGATTCTGCATTTTCAATAATTCCGGAGTACTTGCCCGCTATCTTCAGGAAGTGCATGGACTTGAGCGAATTGCAATAGTAAATATTGACGCCCATGCTTCTGATGGTACTCAGTCGGTATTTGAAGCTGATCCCAGCGTCCTTTGCATATCTATTCACCAGGACCAGTCAACCCTTTATCCTTACAAGGGTTTTATCCGGGATATCGGTGTCAGGCCTGCACTTGGGTCTTGTATTAATATGGAGATGCCTCCTGAAGCAAGCAATCCCGAATATAATGTCTTCTATGATGAAGTGGTGGAAAAAGTACTAACAAAATTCGATCCGCAAATCGTTATACTTGAATGTGGTTTTGATGCTTATCATAAAGATGCTCTGACAAAACTGAATCTTACAATTGATGGGTACTACCAAATTATATTTAAATTAGCAAGTAAATGGAGCATTGTATCTTTGCTGGAAGGCGGTTATCATGATGATCTTGGTCTGCTAACATCAGTAGTCCTGAGGGCATTGGCTGGTGAAAACAACATTACGGATGATATGGACCTGATAGACCTGCTTGCTTCAAGGCATGTGAAAACCAGGGAAGATTTCAATAATAACTTGGCCCTTCTGAAAATGAGATTAGGTCCATACTGGGGTTTGTGAACCCTTACTTAAAAAAGGTAGTTGATTAAATGTTTGAACTTGCAAGAACTGATGATGGCATATCCTTTTGTAAACTTGAACATGCTTTTGAGCTTGACAAGTTACAGATAGGGGAATTCAGTTACTTCAGGAAATATCTTGGTATGGCTGATTATTTCGCAAATTTCCAAAGCTGGCTTAAAAGACCTACTGTGGCATTAGTACTGGCAATATCAGGTAACACTGTTGTTGGATGGTCCATGAATGAAAAATGGAGTTCTCCTTCAAGAGATGGGAAACCTGTTTATGTTTTACGTGGTATTGAGATCTCTCCACAGTTTGCAAGGAAAGGTATGGGAAAGAATATGTTTTTCCTTATATCTAATGTGCTCCTTGGTCATGTTATTACAAAGCCTGTAAATAAGACTGCAAAATTATTCTTTGAATCCCTCGGTTTTATAGATCCATCTGGTAATTCTCTGGTAAATCTTAGTGATCATCCAGGTTATCTGATACTTAAAGAGAATAAGAAAGAAGCACTTTCTTATGATGGTATTTCTTTGCTTGATGAGAATATAATGTCCTGTAAGATTAAGTTGTTCCCAAAAGAGATGTGCCTTGAGGCTGCAAAAAAGGAAGCTGATCCATCATCAACATCCAGATGTACTTTAATTGAGGATACTGTTGCAACTACTGAAGATGAAGGGGATGTATTACTGGAGCCAGAGGATAAAGGGATTTTTGATTCGCAGGAATCTTTTATCTTTGACGGCAAATTCATAGGGGGGCAAAAAATGATGTCTCCTTGCAAATGTGGTCATTGTTTAGTGCATAAATATCAGGTCACTAGTAAGAGGAAAGGCACTGCTTTTATTTGTGCTAGTTGTAATGTTGAAAGGTATTTCCTTCCACTTAAGAGTTAATTGAGTAGTATATTTCTTTTTCTTTCCGCACAATTTTTCAAGTATAAGGCTGTCCATTTTGTTTTGACTTGTAGAAATCCTAAATATTCTGTTGACTAGTAAGTAAAATTTTATTTAAAATATTCAAATGATATTTTTGTTTTTGAGTGATCAATTCAAATATTTATAAAATAAAAATTGACTTATTCTCTTTTTTCAATAGAAGGTTATTAATATGGCTAATACAATATTAGTTATAATTATAATACTAGATATATAATTTGTTTATATGGGGTATTTCCACATGGCTCAAGAGCAGGGTATAGCAAAAGTCGATCTTACTTATATTTATAAAGCAGTGATGATGGGTAATGCCCTTTATTCCGATAATTGGGAAAAAGGTGTTCTCTATCTTACCAACCTGAACCTATGGTTCTCAGAGGGTGGGGGATGGATAACGATACCTTTGAAAAATATTACTATGGTGGGGAGGGAGGTTACTGATCCAATTCGTGTAAAGGCACAGCGGACGATTGGAACTTCACATGTATTAATGATCGATTATCTCCAACCATCATCTGTTGTAGAAGGGGCAACAGCTCCAGCTACTGCATTATTGGCAGGCAATGAAGCGATGATCAATACATTGAAGGCCTATTTACAACCAATGTGCGGTACTCCTCCGAAGAAACAGTCTCTTTCTGATGTCGATAAAAAGCTTCTTTACATGCTTTCGACAGGTGTGAATGATTCGCAAAAACTTGTTTTCTTCATAGGTGTCGACAATGAGACGCTAGCTAATAGTTTCAAGAACTTACGGGAGCAAAATCTATGCGATACTTCAGGTGCACTTACAGAACAGGGGCAAAAACAAATTAGGGAGATGATGTGAAATGAACTTAATCACCAAAAAGGAGGTCTTTTGAGTGACTGACCCAGGTCTTCCTCCTTTCATGAGTGCTTCTGCCGGAGGTCCCCCTCCTGTGTCAGATGGCAGTTTTGGACAGTCAATGGGTGCTTTTGGGGCATTACTCAAATTACAGCAAAATATCAGTGATAGATTCCCCAAAGCAAAGGTTCCGTGGGGTGGAACCAGAGACTTCCTCAAGGCAAGCACCATTGAGATGATAAGAGCTACTTCACTTTACCGTTTCCACATGGATTTCTTCCGGGAAATAGGTCTTGGCAACATGCAATTGATCTCATATGCTCCAATGCATTACATTTATGCAGTTCCCAATAATCCTGTATGTAATTTTTATCCGGCATTGAATAATCAGAAAGTATGTGTGGCTACAACAGATGCTCTTCACAGGTTCTTCCGGGAGGATCTGGAACTTGAATGTTCCGTTGAAGAGATCGAATGTATCAAAAATGGCAATGAAGTATGCAAGTTCAAAGTAGACCTCCAGCCAATATCGGCATACCAGGTAATGCTTGATGAACACGACAAAATGATACTCTCGGGTTTCAAACCTCCGGTTGACGATAATGAATTAAGGGACAGGGTAAGGGCATTGACAGTATATAAATTACTGGAAAATGGTCGTTTATCAGAAATAGGCAATGCTTACATGCAATTTGCAAGTAACATGAAGGTCGAGGAAAAGATATTCGATCCTCCGTGGAAACTCAAGGAAGAACTCTCTTCAATTGCTGATAAACATAGTACTTTTGGTGGTGCATTTGGTGTAATGGCCAAAACAGTGCAGGACCAGCAAAAAGATGAGGTTGTACCTCCTCAACCGGCTGTCTCCGAGGAAACGCAAAAATTGCAGGAAGAAGCCAAAAAAACAGATAGTTTTGCCGAGCTTCTTGCAAAAATGAAAAAAAATCAGTAGGGATATGAATGTCAGGTTACAGGTCAGTTTCATTGAATAATCACCTGGGAGATTTTGTAGGTGAATTTGTAAGAGTGGTCACGGATAAGTCACATTACAGGGGCGAATGTGTAAGGATCGACCAGAAGAACAACAATGTTCTTTTAGTAAATGTTGTAAAGAAAAATGAAACAGGATGGACTGAGCTTAGTGAGCGTATGTTAATAGTGGGTCATGCTATCGAGTCTGTCTACATCGAAAAAAGCTTTCCTTTTGACAGTAATGAATCAGTAATACTTGCTATTGAAGATGGTTCATTACAATCGGATTCCAATCCTGCGATAAAGGAATTGGGTAATTTAAATGAATTAGGATTTCCGGAGGAACAGGTATGAGCAGCGAGAAAAGAATACCAACAGGAATTGCAGGTCTTGACAGAGTGATTGAAGGTGGAGTGCGTGACAACACAACTCTTTTGGTAGTTGGTTCAAGTGGTACCGGAAAATCTACCTTTGCCATGCAGTATCTGAATTATGGCCTTGAACATGGCGAGAATGCTCTCTATATTAGTATGGAAGAACCTCCTGAGCAGATTATGCGTGAAGCAAAGATGCTGGGTTTCAATCTTGATGAGTATTATGAAAAGGAGCTTTTCTTTTTCCACTCAAAAGGTAAGGATTTCGTAAAGCTTGTAGATGAACAACTCCCTGCGCTTGTAGCTGCCAATCAAAATTATGCAGTAAAGACCCGTGTTGTAATTGATCCATTGACTCCTCTTACATGGGCCATACAGGATAAGCAGGAGCAGCGTGAGGTTATCACTAAATTGTTCTATACTTTAAAGCAGCTTGGTCCTGTTCTTATCACAACTGAAGAGCATGCCTCTCCCGGGGAGACTGTCGGTGAGGATGTGTTGATCCCTATTTACATGTCTGATGGTGCTGTACACCTTAGTTACAGACCAATCGGGGGTGCTTTTAACAGGGCTCTTGAAATCATCAAGATGCGTGCGACTAGACATGGTGAAGAGGTCTATCCATACATATTTGTTCGTGGTGTTGGAGTTGTTGTAAGGACCACTCCGCTGATGTCTGCGGAAGATGTACGCAAGTATGATGATGTCTTTGATAAAGCTATAAGAACTGCTGCAGATCTTAGAGTCAATGAGAAAATACTTGAACGTCTTGTTTACGTTAAGGAAAACTGGTTATATCCGTTCTCTCCAAAGGAAACGCTGCAGATTTTCTTCGAATCCCAGGGTCTGAATGATACATTAACCAAAGAGGATCTTGCAAAAAGGAAAGGAGAGGAAGAAAGTTCTCCGGAAGTCCCATTAGATATCGGTGAACTATCCGGTGGAACCCTGCAAGTTGAAGATGTCGAGCTTATGCCGGAGGATGTACTGCCCTCAGATGATGAAGGACTTATAGAAATTGACAGTCTTAGTGAACTGGAAGAATTGATCCAATGATAACCTGAGGTGGGTTGAAGTGGCAGTGAAAAAATCAAAAGATGACCTTGAGGATGTTTCCCTTCTGAAGTTTGCTCTGGTCGCACAGCTAAAAAGGACACACCAATCCAGTGATGTGGATGTACTTTTGTTTGCAGGTGCAGACGGAAAGATATATGCATCCTACATACCGGAAAGTATCGGGCCGAAAATATTTGAGCTTACAAACCTTATCACCCATAACCTGCTACATGTGAGCCAGCAGCTTGCAATGGGACTTAAGCAATCGGTCATTGAATATGACTTTGGTACTGTCATTTTCTCTTCAGTTGGCCGAGGTGCGCTTTTAATATCCCTGTTTACAGGAAAGGTCGATCTCTCAGAGAACATGGACAAGATAGATATCGCTAAAAGTGTGATGCAGCATATCTTTGAACAGCGTCCTATGACAGCAGAACAGTTGGCAACCTATCCTGAAGAAGTAGCTGCAGAGTTGCGTATATTGTCTAAGATAGTGTTCAATGAAATGTATACTCAATCTTCTGAATATAAAAAGAATATGCAGATACTTGCTGACATTAAAGAAAAGATCACAGGTGTAATGGGTAGGGGAGAAGTTGAACAGGTACTTGCAATGGCTTTCAATGAGATTGCCTCATCTCCCAAATGGATGACAGAAGATCTGTGGCCTTTGCTTGTTGAAATGATAATCAATGATCAAATACGTCCGTTACATGGTGATTATGTGGCTGATATCTGTGAAGCTGAATGGATACCGGATATAAATCACAAACTTGAGTCTTTCGTATGATATGGTGATCTGCTATGGACGATGAAATATATGCCTCTGAAGTCTGCAATTCGGAAAGCCCGATTTATGGTGAGGAAGAATCAATGGAAACAGATGATTGTGCAGTTGCACTTCCAGAAGACATTCCTGATACAGATATGGATCAGCTGATAGTTGACACTGAAGACAAAAAGGGTGATTTGGATAATGCGTGTAATCCTGACAATGAAAGTGAATTGAAGTCTGATAATTCCAATTCTTTGATAGTCATTACTGAAAATTCAGATAATTCTGTTTCTGCTGAAGATTTTAGCCTGGAAAGTTCTTCAGAGAGTAATCCTGAAACTTCTTTTCAGGAAATAGATAAGGCTACGTTATCCAGGCTAAAAGAAGCTGAAATGCACAATGTTGAAATGGAATCCAGATTACTTGCATTCGAGGACAGGTTCACTGAGCTTCAAACAAGAATGGATGAAAGTCTTAATTCGAATGGAAATTTACTATCTTCTATAGAGGATGATCTTCAAACAAGAGCCAATGAGGCTGATCTGAAACGACTGCAAAATGATTTCAATCAGTTTTCCAAAAGGCTGAAACGTGTTGTTCAAGCAGAGGATTCGGTAAATGCAGAATCTCTTGATGCAACAAAAGTGCCTCCTGATGTTCTCGAAATCACCTATGCAAAAACCCTAAATGATGTTTATGCTGCCATGCTTGGTATATATGGCGACAGTGAAGCTGCTGAGATGGTGGAAGATGCCAGGGACAGTGTACGCCAGTTCAGTGCGGGTATTGATTTTTTCAGGTTTGAAGATGATTCTTTTGTAATAAGAGGTCTTTCTGAAGCTATATCTTCCAAAATAGTTTCTGTAAAACAAATACATGGGACCTATATAGAACTATTCAAAATACTTTTCCAGTATGTTCCTAACTATAATTCACAGGATTTTCGCTCATTTGTTGAAACAGGTAGCCGGGAATACACAATTAAAAAAGTAGTATTTCATGAAGGACGTATTGATAAGATTATTTCTGAGATTGACACCTTCAGGGATGAAATATCTAATATCACGGAAAATGTCAGTTTTATAGCTGAATTGCAAAATAACCAGCTTGAAGAAACAGCTTCTAATTCCCAGGAACTTGGTGAGATCAGGGAACAGATGAAGAGTGTAGCAAAGGCTGTTAATCTGCACACAAAGGCAATAAAGAAGCTAAGTAAAACTCTTGCTGAATTTCAGGACTTCCCTACTGCAGAAAACCGTGTTTTGGAAGTCACTGATCTTCCTGATCTATCCAGAATAGAGGAAATGCTGGTCACAAAGGCAGGCAGGGATGAAATACTGACAATATCTGGTGAGATGGAATCTTTCAAAGCCAATGTGGAAAATATGTTCTCTACAATACAGCAACAACTTCAGGAGAGCATGGTAACTTCCCAAAGATTAAGTGGAATCGAGGTCGATTTATCTGAAGTACAGGAAGGACTTCATACTCTTAATGTTTTACAAGAGTCGAAATCTACAAATGTTGTAGAAGAGCTAAAATCCATAAATTTTATAGACGAACCAAAACCCATAAGTGTTGCAGAAGAACCAAAACCTGTAAAACTTTCCGAAATTCCGATAGAGGATGCAATTACCGGTCAACTATCGATTCTTGGTTCTGCAACCCTCAAGCAACTTGAAAAACAGATACAAGAAAATGGATTTTCGATTGATTTTGAAAAGTTATCCCTTGTAATAGCATATCTGGAACAGGAACAACTTGTTAGTTCCACTAAAAAAGGAAGGTACACTTTTTACTCTGTTACAGAAATTATGAATGTTTGAAAAATCAGATGATAAAAAATGTTAGTTGAAGGTTTGAATATGCTGCACATGGCTGGAAATGTCAGCTATGGTATATTGGAAAATGGCTCATCGATAGATCAGCTTAATATAGATATTGGACAATCTAATAATGTCGGTTTCAATTATTTCCATAATAAGTTTGGGATGCCCTACGACTTTCTGTTGAAAAGTTCAATAAACTCTGGTCACTCCCTTTTTGTTGCTGTTCAGGGTTCTGATCAACTTCTGGGTTTTGCACGATTTGAAAAAATATCAGACGAAACGCAGAAGACCTACAGAGGTAAAACTAATATTATTCACTATTCTGTTCATCTGCTCAGGAGTATAGAGATCCATCCGGCTCATCGGCATGTGGGTATAGGACGTTTGTTGTTCTCGATCGCTGTCAAACACTTGAAAACCAACGTTATAACGTTGCCTGATAACTCTGGAGCCGCTAATTTCTTTAAAGAAAAACTCAAATTCAAGCTACTAAATCCAAGTAACAATGGTCTTTCTTCCAGATACAAGGATTATCTGATACTTCCATATCCGCGTGCTAAGAATATGTTAAAGACCATGGCTGTCAATTATCCGCGAGTAGTTATGCCTGAGCTTATAGGCAAATATGAGTCATTGAAGTTTAAATCTAATATGGGTAAGTCTATATCAAAGGAAGATGTCAGTGAGTTCCAGATTCTTTTTGAAAATTCAAGGGAACTTCTGGATAATAATCTAATGCATGAAATGGATTTATTTATTAAAGTATTTGATAGCTAATTAATGGTACTATGATCCAGGTGATATTTTGGCAAATTTAGATGTTCAGCGTTTGCGTAAGAATTTATTGAAATATTATGGTAGATATAATGTATTGCCTGGCAATACTTATGAACTATCCGATGACATGAATATTGAAAATTGCGTTGCTGCTATAGATAATATTACAAAGCATATTCTTAAGCCTACAGAAAGGAATATACGTCTGGAATTATCGCAGATGTTCAAGGAGTGTGAGAACCCTCAAATTCCTTATTTTGAAGTTGTAATGGACATCATGCAATTCATGAATGAATTTGTTGGAGATCCTCATACTGTGGAGCTAATCTTTGCTAGGGTCAATAATGATGTTGCCAGGAAAAAACTTGAAGTCGATGACAAATTATACTATAAAAATAATGAGTGGACTTCTAAAACAGCTGAATCAGCAATGCAGAAATTAAGAGATTCAGGAACTGAACGTGATTATCGGTTTATGATTGACCAACTTACAGAGGTCCTTTCTCACTTTACGAGTAACGAAGGAATAAAAAACGTACGGATGAAACTTAATAATATTATAAAAAATCATAGCCAACGTGAACTTAATGCCATGGATCTTCAACTTTAATTTGAAGCTCACTGCTTTGAATTATTTGTTAATACTAAGAATTTAAAGGATAATTCCATTTTCTGTGATGCTGAATTTATGCTTTCCCATGGAAAAATCACTTCCTCTCTCCTTGATGATCTCAAGATATCTTTGTGCGGTCTTTTCTTCACTTTCAGTATCAAGCGAAATCACTGTATCAAACATGTATGGCCATACGCTAGAGTTTATGCTTAACGCAGGTATCTCGGCGGTGGCTATTAGTAACATGTTACCTTCATGGAACTCCTGAAATAGATTCAGGATAAAGGACCTTAATTCACATTTATGGAATGGTCTCTCATCAAATGTACTTTCAATATCTTCCAGAATATTTATAGTATCTATGACGACTCGTGATATTTCATGTTTCAGTATATTCTCATTTAAATATTCAAATATGGCAAAGTCTCCTTTAGCAACTACATCTGAACTAATGGAACATATCTTTATTTTATCATTCGTAAGATCTTCATCATAAAATGAAAAAGAGGATAAAGCCCGGATTATTTTATCTTCTGATTCTGAGAGCAAAGATACATAAGCACATTTTTCTCCCTGATCTGCTGCATTGAACAATGATTGCATACACATGTTTGTCTTGCCTGTTCCACATGAACCTGCAATGAGGATTGATGATGGCTTTATATACCCCCCATGGAGAAGCTTATCAAGCTTTTTGATATATGATGGGGTTCTCTTATTTTCCATTGATTTTGTTTACGCTTTGATATTTTATAAATTTGTCGTAAATCTAAAAAATATTGTAACTATTCAGCCTGGCACGATTTGCCTATTGGTACTGATTTCATCGAAATAGAGATGTCTGCTCACTAACAATCTAACAATCAAAAAAGCAATCAATAGCAACAATCAAAATAAATGATCCTAATGAAATTTACGTTTCAACTTTTTGTCAAGATTGTTATTGATAGCGTTTTTATCAGGCTGAATAGTTACAAAATATTAAATATTTATTAGCTGATATTGCCAAACGTATTTGAGCAACTTTATATATTATCAGTTCAATTTAAATGGATATAAATAAAAATCACTTTCTTTATGTTGATAATCATGTCTGAGCTGCATAATAACAATAGAATTTTAACATATCTTGATGATATGAACGAGCGTTTGAATTCGCTTGAATTGCGTATATCTGAGCTTGAATCTTCTAATTCCCCACATGTAAATGATAAAATGGCTGTTTATCTCACAGTTCCTGATTCTATCCGCAAATCTTTATTTGCTGTTTCCAAACTAAAATCTTGTACAGCGGATGAGGTTAGCGCGATAACAGGAAGGCACCGTTCAATAGAAAACAAGTATCTTAATGAACTTTATAGAGCTGGATGGCTTGAAAGAGAACGAAAAGGTAAAAAAATATACTATTCACTAAGTGAAAAAACAGGCAGTACAAACAATGAACATTGGTCTGCAGTAGAAGAAGTCGAAAATAAACTTGACAGGTTACTTGGGTGAGTTCAATGTTATTAAGTTTTCATTCTTATAAGGGCGGTACCGGCAAGACTACTTTTGTTGGGAACCTTGGGATTATGCTGGCTCAGCAGGGTAAGAAAGTGTGTATCATCGACACTGATGTAAACGGACCGGGTATACATTCGTTATTCGACATCAGGTATGATATGACGCTAATTGATTTTCTTCAGAGTGCTTGCAGTGCTGACGATGTCGTTTACAGGTATGATGATACTAAAGTTTATATTGTTCCTTCCAAAGCATGTGAGGAGGATATCTCTGCCATGTTCAACACTCCGGGTGAAGCCAAGCAAAAATTGCTGGAACTTGTCAAGAAAATAGGTAAAAAGTTCGACATCGATCATTTCCTGTTCGACTGCAGTCCAGGTATCAATAAGTCCAGTCTTCTAACTATGAATATAGTTGACAAGGCGACAATTATATCCACAATTGATATTCAGGATATTAGAGGTACTTATTTGTTATCAAGCATGTCGGCTAAACTGGGTACTCACGCTTCTCTTCTTTTTAACAGGATTCCACTGGAAAAAAGAGACGATATAAATGAGATAGTTACTGACTTTAGTAAGAAGCTTGGCACAGAGCTTTTAGGAATTATCTCCTATGATGAGTCCGTAGCAAGAACATGGTCACGAAAAATACCTATGAAGGACAATCCGGATTGTGAATATTGCACCCAATTAAAAATGGTGGCAGAAAAATTAATTAAATAGAGAACAAAGCCTCTAATTACATAGAGGTTCTGTATTCTTCAATACTCTGACCTACAATTTTGTCAAGTTCTTTTTTTTCTTCTTGGGTCAGGCTGAATATCTCTTTTATTTTATTTATGTCATTTTGCATGTAAGGTTCAAGATGTAATCCATCTTCATTTAGATAATACTTTATGTCAATGAGATCATCACTCATTTTTTTAATTCTTTTGTTCTTCAGTACAAATGTGTTTTCAAAGAATTGCATGATCTCATTTCTTATTAGAGAATTTGTTTCATCTGCGCTGATCATACTTATTGCCGGACTCTTGCTTTCTCTACTTTTGCGAAGCAGTACTGAAAGAAAATTAATATATGGTTTGTTTTGTTCATGCTTTAAGTTAGTCAGGTCTTCAATAAATATCAGATGTCTGCTCTTTGAAATTAATTTTTCAATTTTAATCAGGACACTGGTAAAATTTCTGAATACATGGATAGAAGCAACGCTATCTAAATCTGCATAGTTCTCTTTTTCGTTTTCATTCCAATAGATTCTGATAACTGGCAGAGGTTCCTTCTTTTTCATCTCTTGTATGGTCTTCTCTGTAAGTTCTGATACTTTTGAATCAGTGTCGTAACAAAAAACAGAGTTTGTTTCCTCAATCAGGGTGAGAAAATTTACCAATGTTTGATTTTGATTATTAGTGTCCATTTAAATCTTTGTCGCAGTCATTTTATTAATCGCTATGTATAATATTACTGTCATGGGTAGGATTTATAGCTTTCTAAATAATCCTGTAAATATTAATAGTTTCAATATTTTGTTATTCTAATTTAAACGGGATTTCAAGACTTTATTCCCGAAAAGGTTAATACATATTGCAGCAGATTAATTTTGAGGTGTTTCGTATGTCAAAGTTCCATAAAAGAGATTATGAACGTAAAGGTGATAAGAAAAACGAAGAACTCGATGCAAAACTGTTGCAGGACAACCTCAATGATCTAAGGTCCACGGATGGTGAGGCCACAGATTGACTATAGACCTCGATATTGAACTGATCAATTCGGAACTTTCAAATAAAAAGTTGAATGTTCCGGGTGGAACTACTTATGAAAACGTACTGGACATTCTTGGTATAAACCAGGAAACTGTCCTTATTTTAAAAGAGAAAAAAGCTGTTCCTATTGATGGAATAGCAGTGCCCGGTAAATTAACTATCATGTGTGTTGCATCACAAGGATAGACTCCAACCGGACACACTCACAAACTTTACATCCTTTTTGTAATGTCTTTAAGTTTAGTGATGGCATCCATTGTTGTTTTTGTGTCCTCTATGATTTTCTGTTCATAGTGCTTGATGATGTCTTCAACAGGTGCAGATAGTCTGTAGATCTTTGTAGGTCTACCCTTTCCAACTGCTTTTTTGTTGTGGATATCGATCCAGCTTCTTTCACGCATGTGCCTCATGGCAACGCTGACTTCCGGCTGTCTCAAACCAGTGCTCATTTCTATTTCCTGAGATGAGGCTTCCTCGACATTTGAAAGGTATGTGAGTGTGGTTGCCACATTTCTTGACATTCCCAGGCTTTTCAATGCTTCGATGAACTTATAGTCCGTATCGTCTAGTATTTTTACTTCAAAGTCTTTCATAATCAAATAACCCCTTGATTTTGACAGTCGCTCTTACGAGCTACAATTCATACTATGACATTATTATATTTAAAGTTATATATGCGCAAAATTAAAACACTTAATAATTAATAATCTGTTCTAAAAATGGAACATTCTTTCGATACTGCGAATATTTTATTCTTGAGGATGTTTATGGAATTGAAATAAGCAGACTCTTTTCCATTAAAAACCTGATTTTTTATTTCTTTCCCAATAATATCATCGTAACCAGGTTTCAATCTTAGTACAGTAGAACCTGGGTATATGTGTTTGTTATGTGAAAAACCGTCTATATCCCCATCTGTAATTCCTATTATGGGAATTTTAAGCCTGTAAAGTATATCCCCTGCAAGATCAGTTGTATCATCCCCGATTGTTACAGCAACCTGAGCACATTTAACTAATTCAAAAGACCTCTCAGCTTCATGGTCAATTATGACTGCTTTTATTTTATCTCCTGAATCCAGAGAATTTTTTTCTTCATTTAATATGTATTTTAACTCTGTCATGTTTTTGCGAACAGAAAAGTTATTGCCCCGCAAAGATCCGCTTTTCACCCAGCATGCATTAAGGTCAATGGGAATTTTCTGTTCGTATCTGTGAAGCTTTTCGAGTCCGTGTTCTTTGACCTTTGCACCCTTGATATTCTTAATAAAGCCATTTTCAGTTACTATCTGTATATCTTCGCTTTGTGCAAAACCCACAATTATTCCATTGACCATTATTTTCTCTCCAATATGCACACCATAGACGTTCCTTATAATGCGATGATTATGGTCTTCAACGCTTATTGGTATAATAAGGTCAGGTACATCGGTAATTTTAAGTTCTGTGACTTTGGCCATTTCCAATGCAAAGTCAATAGATCTTGAATTCCACGGTACGATCTTTCCATCGGGAGAACCGGGTCTTTCAATGTGGATAAATGGTTTTATGTTGCGGTCAATTAGTTTTGAAACTACTATATTTGCAAAAATAATCCCATTATTTGTTGTTTTTCCATGGTTCAGCAGAATAACGATATCCTTTGTTTTGAAAAACTCTTCTATACAACGGCTTGGCTTCAGGCTTTTTCGGATATCAATGATATCTTCAAGATGTGCATCAAGAACTGCTGTTTTACCAATAGTTCCAGCCATTATGGCAGATATATTCCCGTAATCATTCAGTTTATCGAGTATTATTTTTGCCATGCCTGAATCGACAACATCCGGTCCATGAATAACTACGCCTATTTCCATATATTTCTATTTTAGGTTTTTTTACAATTATAGTTTCCTGCCGATAATCTATTATCCTGACAGACATATTCTGGGATATATGAATGATATCCGATTAACTTGGCTTGGGCATTCATGTTTCCAGATAGATGCTGCAGGGATCACTGTTCTTATAGATCCTTTCATAACAGGTAATTCGGCAGCTACGGTCCAACCTGAAGACCTTGAACCTGATATCATTGCAGTTACACATGGCCATGGTGATCATCTCGGAGATACTGTTAGCATAGCAAAGAGGACAGACTGTACTGTTGTCTGTATCCATGAGATATCCCAATACCTGAAACAAAAAGGAATAAAGACTGCAGGAATGAATATTGGAGGAACTATTGAGCTTGAAGGGTAACTATTCAGCCTACCACAATTAGCCTATTGATACTGATTTAATCAAAACGGAGATGTTTGCTCACTAACAACCTAAGAATCAAAAAAGCAATCAATGGCAACAATCAAAATTAATGATCCTAATAAAATGTAGGTCTCAACTTTTTGTCAAGATTGCTATTGATAGTGTTTTTATCAGGCTGAATAGTTACCTTGAAGGTATCCTTTTTACGATGACAGATGCACGTCATTCTTCATCTATTGATGAATCTGGCTGGAGCTTTGATGGTGGAAGAGCAGCAGGTTTCGTGATCAATCATGGGAAGACTTCTATTTATCATGCAGGGGATACGGGTCTTTTCGGGGATATGGAGCTTATAGCAAAACTTTACCATCCGGATGTTGCCATTCTTCCGATAGGGGGTAGGTTTACTATGGATTCAAGGGATGCCGCACTTGCAGTTGAGATGATAGGTCCTCGAATTGCAATTCCTATGCATTACAATACATTCGATATTATATCTCAGGATCCTAATATTTTTAAGAATTATGTAAATAGATTGTCTGATACAGATGTTGAAATCATGGAAATTGGCAGCTCCATTATTTTATAAGGCTATGTGTATAAAATATTTTAGTCTTTTACTATATACCTACGGATAGGTTTATATTTCATTATGTCGAACTATCAGTAGGCAAAAGTCGAGTTACATTTATAATATAATATACATCCCCTCAGTTCTCGTCATACGGCTTTTGCCTTTATATTAATAATATTAATTTTATATCTTTTAATCTTGAATCTATTTGTTTTTTTATTTTATTCAATACTACAAAATAGAAAGTATCTTTATTGTGTTATATTTTATACTGATAAATGGCTGGAGTTTTTGGAAACAGCATGCTTATTTTAAATTGGAAAATGTCATCGATATAAAATAGAATTATTGGGCATTCAGTGCCCAATTAAAATGGCCTTATTTTTTAAAACATTCATCCAGATGTTCTTTTGGCGTTGGTTTTGTCATAAGGCTTACGACAATTGCAACAACAAATGCCAATGGTGTAGCTACAAGTATTGGATCCACAACTGTCCAGGTACCTGTCAGGATAGTGTCAACACCAAAGAGGGCCTTGCTTATTCCAAGTGGCACAGCTTCTGATTTGTGGACGAATGCAAGCCAGAACAGGCTTGAGAAAGTTCCCACAAGCAAACTTGCAATAGCACCTTCTTTTGTCATACGCTTCCAGAAAAGGGCACCTGAATACATTGGCAGGAATGCTGCTGCACAAAGCCCGAAGAAAATTGCTGTTGCCCTTGCAATGATACTGATCGGAAGTATGTATGCCAGTATTACACTTGCAAGGATGGTAATTGCAATTGCAAATTTTGTTATGTTAATCGTCTGGCCGAGTTCTCCTTTCTTGATGTATTCACGGTAGAAGTCATGACCAATGGCTGTTCCCATTGTATGGAACTGGGAACTCAGCGTGGACATGGCTGCTGCAAGCAAGGTCAGCATGAACAGGACGACGAAGGTATCCGGCATGGCACTGTTTATGAACTCAGGCATAATAAGGTCAGTGTTTCCCCCGGCAACGGCAACTGAAATCATTCCTTTTGTCTTGAAGAAATATGCATTTGATAATGCACCAACGGTAAAAGCAACTCCTGTCATCATGAGGATGAATGGTCCGCCAACAAGTACTGCCCTGTTGAGTGCCTTATCATTCTTTACTGTCATGAACCTAACTGCAAGTTGTGGCTGTGCAATCACTCCAATTCCTACTCCTAGTACCAGTGTTGATACAAGTGTCCACCAGATTGGGGACCCGAATGCAGGCATTGATGTCCACCCAAGGTGTCCACCTCCTGCAAGACTTGCAGGCACCAGGTCATTCATGGCAGTAAGTGCAGAATGAGCTGCAGTAACTCCTCCCAGTTTGATATAAGTGAACACCAACAGGAAGATCATTCCAATAAACATGAGTGTGCCTTGTAAGGCATCAGTATACATAACAGCAATAATTCCGCCTGTGATGACATAAGCGGCAACGATAACAGTGAGGATAAGAACGGCAACATCATAATTTATATTGAGGGTTGATTCCAGGAACCTTGCTCCTCCAATAAGTACAATTCCTGCGTACAGTGGCATGAATACGCCTATAAGTGCTCCTGAGAAGCCCTGGATAAACCTTGACTGGAAACGTCTTCCAATTAGCTCAGGAAATGTAACTGCATTGAGATTCAGACCCATACGGCGGGTTTTAGAACCGAATACTACGAATGCTATGAATATCCCAACAAAGATGTTCATAAAAGCAAGCCATAACAGTCCCATACCAAGAGCACCGGCAGCTCCGCCAAAACCAATTATGGCAGATGTACTGATGAAAGTTGCACCATAGGACAGTGCAAGAATGTATGGGTGTATTTTCCTTCCTGCTACCATATAATCTTCGGTTTCTTTTGTTTTCGAATATCCAAGCCATCCAAGATAAAAAATAATCATCAGATAGACCAGTATGATTACTCCAAGTACAGGTGTGCTAAGTACCATTATGCCACCTCTCCATCGTCAGAGTCATCGTTCCATTTGAGGGCTCCATAGATTATGCAGCCTATGGCACTTACAAAACAAAGTATATAAGCAATCCATATTTGTGGGTCATCTATTCCAAGCATGTTTCTCCTTCCTTTCAATGTTTATAATAAATCATGATAATTGTTAACATGTCATTTGTTAGCATAACACTCTATTTAAACTTTAGTAAAAGAAATTGTACATACCGTGGCTGATAAAAATTAATCTGGATAAGAATATTTAGGGATTATTCCAGCAGTTTCAACTGTGTATCTAATTTTTATAGAAATTGTAGCAAAAGCATATTTTTATGGAGTAATATGAAAGGATAAAAAGGGATTTCTTGACGTTCCTGATTTCCCTAATAAAGGAAATCATCACTACTAGTGGATATAATATCCATTAAGGGTATTTCGTCATAGGTTGCCATAGTTAAAACTCTCATCATAAATAGGATAATACCTATATAATATCCATACTACAGTATATTATTCTCAATATATAATGATTGATCATTGTAGGTTTTGCTTAATGAAACGTAACTATTCAGCCTGATAAAAACGCTATCAATAACAATCTTGACAAAAAGTTGAAACGTAAATTTCATTAGGATCATTTATTTTGATTGTTGCTATTGATTGCTTTTTTGATTGTTAGATTGTTAGTGAGCAGACATCTCTATTTCGATGAAATCAGTACCAATAGGCAAATCGTGCCAGGCTGAATAGTTACAATGAAACAAAGAAAACTACCCACTTTAAATTACCAGGTTATAACAATGATATTACTAATATCATTTTTGTGTACTGGAACAGTTTCAGCAACATATATCGCCGTTGGACCTGATGAGGCATATACGAACATAACCTCTGCGATAGCGGCTGCAAATGATAGTGATATAATTATTGTAAGTGACGGTACTTACAATGAGAACATAGTCGTTAACAAAAGCGTCGCTATCCGCTCCCAGAACGGTGCAGCAAGCACTATTGTAAATTCGTTGTCAGGTAACCATACGTTCATGATAACTGCCGACAATGTTTCAATTAACGGATTCAATGTTACAAATGCATCCGATGGTATCAAAGCTGGTATTTACCTTTCCTCGGTTTCGAATTGCAATATTTCAAATAATGTAGTGACTGGAAATTATGCTGGTATTTGCCTTGATTCATCAAGTAACAATAGTCTAACAAGCAATAATGTCAACAGTAACGATGGTGATGGTATTGACCTTGATTCGTCAAGTGGCAACAACCTGACAAGCAACAATGCAATCAACAACGACAATTATGGCATCTCTGTTTCACATTCAAGTGGCAACAAACTGACAGTTAATAATGCCAGTGGTGATTATTATGGCATTCAATTTTATTACTCAGATAGCAATGAACTGATAGGTAACAATGCCAGTTATAATGATGTTCACGGTATTGCTCTTTCTAGCTCAAACAACAACGAACTGACAGGCAATACTATAATGGGTAACCCTTCTTATGGCATTTACCTTACTTCTTCAAGCAACAGTAACCTGACAGGCAATAATGCAAGTGACAATAATTGTGGTATTCGCTTTTCTTCATCAGACAACAACAATCTGGCAAACAATAATGCTAGTGATAATTATTTTGGTATTCGCTTCTTTTCCTCAAGCAGCAATAATATGACCGGAAATATGATGTCCTCAAATACCTATAATTTTAATGTTAATGTATTTAATTCAAATCTGGATGATCTTCTTCATGACATTGATGATAGCAACAAGGTTGATGGTAAGCCTATTTACTACTGGACAAACCGTACAGATGAAGAAGTACCTTCTGATGCAGGGATTGTGTATGTGGTCAACTCTAGTAATATTACCGTAAAAAAAATTGAAGTGACAAATGAATACAGTGGGATTAATTTTGCATATACAACTAATTCAACAATAGAAAACGTCACAACATCAGAATGTAGTTACGGTATTTACCTTTGGTCTTCATGTAACAACGAACTGACAAGCAATAATGTCAGCGACAATAACCGCGGCATTCTTGTTTCTTTGTCAAGCAGCAATAATCTAACAAGTAATAATGCCAGTGACAATAATTACGGTATCTTCCTTGATTCGTCAAGTGGCAATGAGTTGACAAGCAATAATATTAATAATAACGATGGTTACGGCATTTACTTTTCTTCCTCAGACTATAATAGTCTAACAAGCAATAATGCCAGTTATAATGAAGACTCTGGTATTTACCTTTCTTCTTCAAGAAACAATAATTTAACAAGTAATAATGCCACTGACAATGCCCACGGCATTTACCTCTCTTCTTCTTCAAGTAGCAATAATCTAACAAACAATAATGCAAACAGTAACGATGATTGCGGTATTTACGTTAGGTATTCAGATTATAATCATCTGACAAGCAATAATGCCAGTGATAATAATTACGGTATTTCCTTTTATTCCTCAAGTAGCAACGATCTGACAAGTAATACAATGTCATCAAATGTCTATAATATCTATGTATCAAGTTCAAATCTGGATGATTACCTTCATGATATTGATGATAGCAATCAGGTTGATGGTAAACCTGTTTACTACTGGACAAACCGTGCAGATGAAGAAGTACCTTCGTCAGCAGGAGTCGTATATGTTATCAACTCTACCAATATTACTGTAAAAGATATTGAAGTGACAAATGAATACAATGGAATTGTGTTTGTATACACCATTAATTCAACAATAGAAAATGTCACAACTTCAGAATGTAATTATGGTATTTACCTTAAGTATTTAGACTATAGTAATCTGACAAACAACAATGCCAGTGACAATAATTACGGTATTTATCTTGAACATTCAGACTATAATGATCTGACAAGTAATAATGCCAATAATAACAATGGTGACGGTATTTACTTTTATTACTCAAACTATAATAATCTGACAAACAATAATGCCAGTTATAATGATGATGACGGTATTTACTTTAGGTATTCAGACTATAATGATCTGACAAGTAATAATGCCAATAATAACAATGGTGACGGTATTTACCTTAGGAGTTCAGACTATGATAATCTGACAAGTAATAATGTAAACGATAACAATGAAAAAGATTTTTATGCCTACTCTTCTGCTAGTTGTTCAGTAGACCAATTTGCATTGACTGATAATTCGACACAACTCTCTTTTGTCACAGATTCATCATCAATCAGTATAATTGGATCTGAAACGAATCCAAATGTCCTTTCTGGAAAAACAAATGTAAATGGATATGCAAGCATTGCTAGGTCCGGTGATCTGAATGTTACCTTCTTCTATGATGATTCAGGAATGAGCAGTTCTGATGAATCTTCTGTGGCTTTGTACAGGTTGGATGGTTCTACGTGGCTTGGAGTTCCAAATGCTTCACTCAACACAAGTGGAAACTATTTGTCTGCTTCACTCTCTAAATTCGGTATATTTGGACTATTCAGGGATTCTGAACCTCTCTCTGATTCAAGGTCCGGTGGAAGTTCCGCATATGCAAGAACAATAGCACAGGGAACTATTACTGATATGACACTGGATGATGGTGGAGAGATAACAAAAGATAATACTGCAATTTCTTCAAATGGAAAGGCTACATTGGAGTTTAGTAAAGGAACAAAAGCTCTTGATTCCAGTGGAAATCCTGTTAGCAAGATAATTATAACCACTCCTGCATCCCTGCCATCAGACACTCCAAGAGAAGTTCTTGAATCTGGTCTTTATTATGATTTCGGACCTTCAGGCACCACATTCAGCCAGGATGTACCTATTACCATCGATTTCGATTCTGAAGATTTCGAGGGCAGAACTCCGGTGATCTACACCTACACATCCGAAGACGGATGGATTGCTCTGGAAACAAACTTGGATTGGGAAAATGGAAAAGCAATGGCTTACATCAGCCATTTCTCAATGTATGCACTGTTTGGAACCGATGAGGAAGAACAAGATGTTCTTGTTGCAGAATCAACAGATGTATTCGCTGACCCCACGGATGTTTCAGGTGAAGGGATACCTGTTGAAGAAGATGGTAGTTCAGGCTACATATACTGGATAGCAGTTATAGGGATTATCGTGGCTCTGGGAATCATGGTTGTAAAGAAGCAGAAAGGCGAAGAAGGACTTTAAGCCCTTTCTTTTTTTAGTATATCATTTATTTGGCTCTGTAGAAATCCTCTAAATTATGGGACAAATAACTGTATGTAATTATTCAAAATGTACTCGATGACATTGATATAATTTGTTAAATTAAGTCCACAAATACTGATTTTAATAGGTTTCCTACAGAGCCATTTATTCTCTATGTCAACCTACTTCCCATAATAAAGGAAAAATTGGAAATTGATGTGTATAAAAAAAGATTTAAATGTGAATGAATGTAATAAATTACTAGCATGGAAAAAGATAAAACAAAATTCAATTACTATCAAATCATTTCAATAGATTATTTTTCGGCATTGTTAATTAAACATAGCTAGTTCTTTATTCCTATATTTCATCAAGAGCAAAACGGAGATTTTTAGCATTTCAAGACTTTTAGTATAACACTTTGACTTTCTCCTTAGTCTTGCCAGGAAATGCCTAAATATGCTGTTGTATCCTTCAACAGTATATGTTTCTGCTTTTGATCGAGTATGGATGTTTCTGGGGACTAACTTGGCATATGCCCTCCAATAATCCGTCATTACTTCCCCAACCTCTTTTGTCTTTAACTTTTTCCAGAGTTTTTGTCCTGTTTTTGTTCCTCTGCTGCCAAAAGAGCAATCGATGAATTTCTTCCCATATCTATCAACAGCAATCCATATCCAGCAGTAGTTTTTTTATTCCCAATATAAGTATGCATCTCGTCCAATTCCACAACAGAAATCTCATTTTCACTTTTTAGATCCTCTAATTCACTACCAAATTTTCGAATCCATTTTTGAACAGAAACATGACTAACGCCCAAAAAACGTCCAATTGAACGAAATCCCAACCCCTCCAGATAGAGTTGTAAAGCCTGTCGCTTAACAGATACGGGGCTAGCGGTGGATTTTATATCTACTGAATAGTTGTATCCACAATCATGGCATTTGTAGCGTTGTCGACCATCAATCCTACCGTTCTTCTTATGACTGGAACTCTTACACTTTGGACAATTCATATATAAAAAGAGGCCATCATATTATATAACGATGTTTAATTACCAAAGCCTTTTTTTGACATTATATGCTATTTTTAATTATTTGAAAGTTGCACCACAGGAGGTTTTGTGGAGATTGAAAATCATCTCAACATCCATAATTGTTCTCTCGATAATCTTTTTGATTTGGAGGTGGCATTTCTTTCATGTTCTATACATGCGGAGTGTGAATGTCACCGGATATATTCATTCAGCAGATGCATTCAGAACTGGTGGTTCAAGAGTTGAATACAAATATGAGTATAAAGGTGAAAAGTACTGGAGAGGAAATGCGTTAACACATTCAGTATTTTTCAATTGTAATTTTCATGACGGTGACGAAGTAGTTCTCCAGATTGATCCAGAGAATCCCAAATGGGCGGTAATAAAGGATATTTATTTCTGATTTCTCATTCCAGTAAGAAACATATTTTGAAAGGATATCCTAATTTGCCAAGTAAAGGAAATGCTTCCAACAGCATTTCAAAAAACATAATTTTACTTATATACTACTTGGTTTTACTGCAAGGGTGAAAGAAGAAAATTTCCTATTAATTTGCATAATCGGAAAACTCAAAAGAAACCTGTCTATCAAATTCATTTTAATATTTCTCGCATATTTTGCTTCGATAACCCTATCATTTATGTCAAAATGTTTATCCGTAATAACATTCTGGATTAATGGTATGAATGATGAATACAGCAACAAAATGAGTGATATTTCAGATATCACCCTTATTCCCGGCTGGAACACTTCACTTGCATCTGCATTTTCAGCCTATAAAGGACCATATATTCCCGGCAGGATTGCAGCCCAACATAAGACAGTTTGCAATATCCTTACTGAAAATGGTGAGGTACAGGCAGCAATATCAGGGGCTATGCGTAAGGTCGGCAAGCAGCCGGTTGTCGGGGACTTTGTTGTACTGCTTGATCAAAGTGACATTAATTCATACACCATCGTGGACATCCTTCCACGAACTTCCTGTCTATCCAGAGGCTCTGCAGGCGAGTCCGGTGAAGAGCAGTTGATAGCTGCAAACATTGATACTATTTTCATCGTTACTGCTGTTGGACATGATCTTAACGTGCGAAGACTTGAAAGATATCTCACCATCGTTTATTCTTCCGGTGCAAGACCTGTTATTCTCATTAACAAGATTGACCTTGCTGAGAACCTGCCGGATGATCCCTCACAAACAATACAGGAAATAAAGGATATGGCTGATGATGTTCCGGTAATCACTCTCAGCGCCCTCTCAAAGACAAATCTGGAAAAACTTGAACCTTTTATGAACACCGGTGAAACAATAGCACTCATCGGTTCCTCAGGAGTTGGTAAATCCACACTTACCAATGCGTTTTTCGATCACGATGTCCAGAAGACATTAGATGTCCGTGAGGATGACGATAAAGGGAAACACACAACTACTGTCAGACAGCTTTTCATCCTCCAAAACGGCACAATTTTCATTGACAACCCCGGTATCCGTGAGATACAGCTTGGCGATTCATCTGATGGTCTCGACAGGACATTCTCCGATATTACTGAACTTGCTCAAAACTGCCGTTTCAAGGATTGCACACATCGGAATGAGCCACATTGTGCCGTTAGGAATGCAGTGGATGAGGGAATTATCACGCAAGAACGATTTGATAGCTACCATAAGCTGAGCAATGAACTGGCTTTTCAGGCAACTAAGGCTGAGATAGGGTTGAGAGGGGTAGAAAAGAAGAAATGTAAAGGAATAGCAAAGGGAGCAAAGAAGTATCTGGAAGCTAAGAAGGAGTGGTAGGAAGGTTGAGTGCAGGCAAAGGAAATCATTTGAGTTTGACAAGCCTGCATTGTTTGATTCCAATACTTGTCGAATAAGAAAGAGCGATTACTCGCCCTCCCTCTTCTAAGAACCGTACGTGAAAATTTCTCTTCATACGGCTCAAGCATTCTATAACCCTTTAAGTATCAGGCAGTTGTTAGACTTTCCATGATATTTTGCTTCGACGCCACTAGTTTCTGTTTTCTCAGATAGCTTATTCTCCATTTAAAGTATTCTTTGTCTACATATGGGTTCTTATCCATTTTTATGCGTGGATGTCTTACAATCTTTGTATGTGCAAAAGATTTGAGTTTAAGCCCTTCTGTGGAGAATACCCATTTCCTTGACCCTACCCTATGCCAATATCTATCTACTATCCAGTGGTGTGATTTATCTGGATGCCGCCTTTTAGCCCACGTCCATAGCATATCCCATAATCTGGAATCAAGCTTACTGAACGTATTTTTAGAGACAACTGAACGGTGATATTCGCTCCATCCAGTGATAATAGGGTTGAGTTCCTTAATGAGAGAACTCTGAGACCGAGCTTTACCTTTCTTAATCACGTTGCTAATGCTTTTTGTGATATTCTCAATAGATTTGTTCGAGGGCTTGGTTAGAAGTTTACCATTATATTTCCGGAAATTCCATCCCAAGAAGTCAAATCCATCGTCTATGTGTGAAACAAGAGTTTTCTCACGAGATAGTTCTAAACCCCTATCTTTCAAGAATAGTCTGATAACCTCAGCAATATCTTTAGCCACTTCCTCTGAATCAGCAGTGACGATAAAGTCATCTGCGTATCTCACAAAATTGACTTTATGGGAATTATAACTTTTTTTGTTAATAGTTCCCTTCCTGTTTGTATGATATTTGCATGCTATTGCATTTTTCATACCGTCCAATGTGATGTTTGCCAGTACTGGAGATATTATTCCACCTTGAGCAGTACCTGCTTTGGTGGGATTCAGATGTCTATTATACACAAAACCAGCTTTAAGGAATTGCTTTAGTATTGACCGGTCCATAGGAATATTGTTCAAGAGCCATTCGTGATTTATATGATCAAAGCATCCTTTTATGTCGCCTTCCAAAATCCATTGAGCAGAGTTTCTTTTACTCAGACATGCGAACAATTGAGCTTCTGCATCTTTTGAACTTCGATATTTACGGAATCCAAATGATGTTCTGTCTGCTGTGGTTTCTGCTATTGGGCTTAAAGCAAAAGCATATAATGCCTGCATTGCTCTATCGTACATTGTAGGAATGCTTAATGGTCGTTTTTTCTTCTTTCCTTGTTTCTCAATATAGATTCTTCTCAATGGTTTAGCTTTGTAGCTCTTACCAGACAGTTCTAGAACGGCTTTCATCTTAGATTTGGATGTTGTCCATTTTTCTCCATCGATTCCAGCTGTTCTTTTACCTTTGTTCTGTGTTACTTTCTTTACTGCCAATAATTTGGCATGAAAAGAATTGGTAAGCAGGTATTGTAGTCGTTTAACTAAATGCCACTTCTTTTGTCTAACCGCTTTTACAATTCGGGCTTGCAGCTCATTAACGTTCCCTTCGACTGTTTTCCAGTCGATGTCCTCCCACTTGAATGGGATTGAATTGTCTGCAAGCCTCTCACCTGATGGTGTAGTCGAGTATCTTGCATTCATAAGTTTGCCTCCTTTCATGTAATAGAACACCTACGGTAAGTCTGCTCCCTTTCGGGACAAGGCAAATTTTGAACCTCTATGCACTCCATTACAGACTGCCATTTGCTTTCTACCGTTTCCTTTATCCCCTGTGCTATTGTTCATTCTCACGAATTAACTACCTTTTTTTTTTTTTTACAGGAGCACATGGGACTTACCAAGTTCTATAATATGAATAATCACGGAAACCTTAGAAGCCATCTATAGGCCGGGAATCTGTGTCCATTCTCCATAATGTGCAAAAAACCATTATGGCCTGATTCCATACCTTTTGGTCTAAGCGTATCATTCCATTTCGCTTATCAATCATAACGACCCTTACGATGATTTGCATTATACTCTTCATAGTTTCCTTATCCTAGCAGATAGTCAAGGATTGGAATTCCTTGCTTTCCACATTGTCCTGTGAGCTTAACACAATGATGTTACCATTCTATGCATCCCACAGTAGGATTATCCCGAATGGAAGGAATAGCTGTTAAGCAATTCATATTGTAACTTCTTGTCACACTTTTGCTCTGATTTCTTCCCCATATTTTCTTTTCAGAACAGAAAACATCGTTTCTACCAGATTTCTGTTATGATATAATTCCTCATCAAATTCACATAGCATTTTCTACGGTATATCATTAAATCAAAGATTTAATGGGAGTTCCATATTTCTAATCTGGGACAAATACAATTATCCCTTTGTGTTTTCTTTAGCAAGTAATACTTAGGGGCTTTATCTTTTTAAATTATTATGCTGAAATAAAACATGAGGTGGGTTTTTTACACAGTCTACTTATTATGGGTATTTAAATACCCCTTTATTTCCAGTGCAAATTATACTACGGAAGATATTTAATTGTGTGTTTAAGTACTTATTAGACAAGCCATTAAATCAAATATTTAATGGGAGTTCCTGATTTTTAATCTGGAACAAACACAATCATCCTCTTTGTGTTTTCGTTAGCAAGTAATACTCAGGAGATTTATCCTTTTAAATTATTATGCTGAAATAAAATATGAGATAGTTTTTCTACACAGCTAAATTTATACGCATGCTTTATGAAGGTATGTTATAAGACTTTAAGAGTCACAAGGGTTACCCGGCTGTACTTGGTATAGTGCAGTGCCGATTAAGTATATATGAATAACCATCCATTTATCATTGTGGTTCAATGTCTTCAAAGGACATTCAACCATAAAAACGACATAAAGGAGTTAAAAAAATGAGCGTAAAGGAAGATATTCATTCACAGATCGTTGGCGGACTTGCAAATGCAACATTCCCTATAAACACACCTGAAGATTTACTTGCAGCGTTCCCTGCAGGTGCAGACACAAAATGTAAATCAGGAGATGTCGAAATAACTGCACGTGAGGCAGGTACACTTCTTACAGCAGAGGACTCCCCATTCGAAAGTGCTAAGCAGGTAGCAGACATTCTCGTTGGAAGGGCAGGGCTATAAGTTCCCTTTCTTTTCTTCTCCAGTTCTAAAAATCAATTGTTAAATATCCTTTTTGATCTCAAGCAAATCCAGGGTTTCTGGATTCCAGATTAATTATTTATAATTCTTAGATTTGCTGTTTTTACTAGTTTTGCTTCCTAAGCAGTAACTATTCAGCCTGATAAAAACGCTATCAATAACAATCTTGACAAAAAGTTGAAACGTAAATTTCATTAGGATCATTTATTTTGATTGTTGCTATTGATTGCTTTTTTGATTGTTAGATTGTTAGTGAGCAGACATCTCTATTTCGATGAAATCAGTACCAATAGGCAAATCGTGCCAGGCTGAATAGTTACCCTAAGCAATGCAATTTAAAATGAACTTTCATAGCAAACGGCTTCATCCCCTCTCCCCCCACACCCCCCTCACCCCTTTTTTTTACATGAGTCCCTGTAGTAGACGACTTCTCTTCCCTTCTTCCACTTCATGTAATACAAATTTCATTTAGAGAATCCATTATCTTCCATAAACATAGTTACTAAAATCAATACTCTTTTCTTACCAACAAGATACTGGACCAATTTCTTAGCTTTCAGTAGAAATATAACTCAAAATGATTGATTTTTTAAAATGATTCTGAAGCTAATGCCCACTAGAAACTTTGAAGAAAAAATAAGATGAAAAGCAATTTAGTTTCAGTGCCCATTTCAAGTATAGGTTGAGGGCATGGGGGGTTGAAGTTTCTCAAAGTTGAACAAAGATAAGCAGGAAAATATATCTGTCATTAAGCACAAGCCACATGCTCATGTTTCAAATTAATAAAATAGATAAAGAATCTATCAAAGAATTGACAGATGCTTATTACACAAATATTACTGCTCCAATGGATGATATGTGGGAATCTGGTATTATTCCAGATGGCGATTTTTATACAATAGAAAGAGAAGATGTACTTGGTTATTTTGTAGTAGATGCTGACAATACTCTAATGCAGTTCTTTATAAAAGGAGAGTATGAGAACGAAGCTCCGAATATATTTGAATTCATAAAGGATCAAAAAAAGATCAATAAAGCTTTTGTAAGTACTTATGAACCAAGATACCTGTCATTGTGCTTAGATAAGAATTATGGTGTTGAAATTAATTCTATTCTGTACACTGAAATGAAAGCTGTTGAATTCAAGAAGCCTCTGGAGTCAATTAGCTCTGAATTTGCGAAGATGGAAGAGCTAGATGAAACATTAGCATATTTTAAAGATAAAGTAGGCATTGAGGGAGATTGGCTCGTTGCATATCTTAAATATGTAATATCTGATCAGAGAATAGTTCTCTTTAAGGTTGGAAACGAGATCATTGGGACTGGTGAAATGAGACCCAGCCATAGTAGTGAATCCTATGCAAATATTGGAGTGACTGTATCAAAGGATTATAGGAAGAAGAACATTGGAACATATATATTGTCACATATGAGAATCTTAGCCAATGAAAAAGGATTAAAAGCAATCTGCTCTACAACTATAGACAATATCGCTTCTCAGCGTACAATTGAGAAAAGTGGTTTCGGTTCTTACCATAGAATATTGGTAACTATTCAGCCTAGCTCACTTCCACCAAGCTGATTTCTTCATCCACGATCAATTCTGCAACTTTGAAACAAATGAATTGCCATAAAATATTGCACTAATTGCATCGATAACAGATTCAGAATTCTTATTAACAGTAGACACGTATCCTCTTATACGGCAGAAATTTTTTGCACCCTGTTCACTGCGGAAAGTACCTGATATCTTCTGCTGTACTTTCGTCATTCTGATCTCTCTTTCAGCCTGATTGTTATCAAACGGAACGTTTTGGTCGTACATAAATCGCAAGATATCCTCTTTATGGCCAATAAACCTATCCAGCAAATTCTTTACCGTGGTCTGCTTCTTACGTCCTCGTTTTTTAGACCGCACATTTGATTCCGGATCAGGAGGATTTTCATTCACTCCTAAACAAGTTATGTGATCATAATCCTCACTGAACCTTTGAATTAGCTCAGTATCTAAAAGATCATTATCAACATGATGTTTAATGCATATCAAGAGATCACTCATTATCTTTGTCCACTGTTGATCACTGTTTTCGGAAGCTCCAGTTAACTCTCGTAATAAATGTGCATTACATAATGAATGTTGACATTCATATTTGTTGTACGGTTTCCAAAAATCATGTGTTGCAACACCAGTGTAACCTGGTAATATGCCCATAGCATCCATTGCTTCTGAGCCCCTTTTACGATGTGCAAAATAATAGGTCAGTTTGTCTGTACCTGCCACATGAAGCCAATTACGAACTGCATTTATTCTCATTCCTGTTTCATCCAGATTGATGACAGGAGATTCTTTCAGGAGATGTTTCACTGTATTTTCAAAAGCTCCAAGCTTCTCAAAACAACTACGTTCCGTGTTCACCAAAGTAGCAGGACTTATCTTGCATCCCAAAATATCAGAGAACAACTTGGTAACACGCTGATAAGGAAGTAATTGGTAAGTGTGCAAATAAACTGCAAATGACTTAACTCGATGACCGTATTGAGTCGGCTGAGTTACACCATCTGGAAAAAGAGCTTTGTTTACATGAGAACATTTGGGACATGTTTTAATCTCGCAACGATGTTCAATGCAATTGATAGTTATAGGAGGAATGTCAAAGACCTGTCTTCTTTCATAGTCAGAGGGAACAGAAGCTAACGATCTCCCACAATTGACGCATTGATTAACAGGATGAACAATAACTTCATCCGGATCATCATTTATTCTTAATGTAGTACCAGGATGACCGTTTTGACCACCTACATGCTTATTGGTCTTTTTTCTTTGACTTTTAAGGGTTGGTTTATTCCGTGCATAAGAATCAGTAGAAGGTGGTTTGCTACTGTTGCGACTATTCTTTTCAAGCATTTCTTCCAAATGCCTGACACGCTCTTCAAGTTGTGCAATTTGGAGAGATTGATGTTCAATTATCCCAAGTAATCGAGTTACAAGTTCTACTACTGCTTCTGGACCAGCTTCATAAACTGCAAGTATTTCTTCGCGGTCTATACAAATCCCCTCAGATTGATAGACGTTTTTTATGATATTTTACTGAATATTTTTTAACACATAGAATGAAGCCATAGTATATTGTTTTTTGCATCATTAAAACAGTCAGGCTGAATAGTTACGAATATTGATTGTAAAATTGAAATAATTATTGAGGCTTGAATATAGCAGTCCTTCCCGAATTGAAGTATATGTTAAATATAGCTATAAATCAATAATCAAATGGGGTAAAAGAATGACAGGCAAACGTGCAACTCAGAAGGTAATGTTCAGGGACGTCATGGTTATTGTAATATTAATGATTGCTATGTTCTTTATTGCAATAATCCTGGAATCTATGTAAAAATGAGCTTAAAATGGGACGCTAATAAGGTTGTGTGATTGGTTTGAGATCTCGCGTGGTTCTGGGAGTATTGGGTCCAATTATCTGGTTGCTTGCCGGATTTATGATCATACCGCTGATCGTTGCTTTGTATTATGGGGAACCCCTGCACATTTTCATTATTCCTTTCATTTGCGCAGTAGTTATTGCTTATATTTTGACATTGTTTTTCAAAAGACAGGATGAAGAATGGAATCTAAAGGAAGGATTTTTTATTGTGGCAGCAACCTGGCTTATTGCAGCACTGCTTTATTCGTTTCCCTATATCCTGGAAGGCGTACCTCCGATAAATGCTTTATTTGAATCCATGTCCGGGGTTACAGCTACAGGAGCTACTGCACTTCCCGATATTGAGAGCCATACCAAAAGCCTGCTGTTCTGGAGAAGTCTGACCCAATGGCTTGGAGGCATGGGAATCATTATGTTGTTCGTTGCTATTCTCCCAAAACTTGGAGTTGGAGGGAGGCAAATGTTCCGTGCGGAGGTTCCGGGGCTTCAGGAAGAAAGACTGCGCCCGAGGATAAGGGAAACTGCAAAGATCCTGTGGCTCGTTTATATCGTGTTGTCCATTGTGGAATTTATTATCCTGATGATCGCAGGATTGTCTCCGTATGATTCTATCACCCATACATTTACATCTATCTCATGCTCTGGTTTTTCTCCTTATGCAAACAGTATAGCAGCTTTTGGTAATCCTCTGGTAGAGGGTATTCTTGTTGTATTTATGTTCCTTGGGGGAGCAAACTTTGCCCTTCATTATAAAACGATATTTACTGATAGAAAAAGCCTGATAAGAGATCAGGAATTCAAGTTCTACCTTTTTATAATTGTGTCTGCGACCCTTGTTCTTGTTTATGAGCTCTTCAGAAACGAAGTTTATTCTATTACTGATGCTTTCAGATACAGTATTTTTCAGGTCATTTCTATTCTGACAACTACAGGCTATGCTACTGTGGATTTTAATCTCTGGCCGGATTCTCCAAGATTCATACTCTTTTTGCTAATGTTCATAGGGGGTTGTGCAGGTTCTACTTCAGGCGGTGTGAAAGTAGTGCGCTTGCTTCTTCTGCTAAAATATACCCAGAATGTTCTTTACAAGACTATTCATCCAAAAGCTGTCATACCTATCCGCTTTAACAATAAAACAGTGCCAGAAGAGATTATCCATTCTATAGTGTCCTTTTTGGTAATATATGTCCTAATCTTCGCTGCCAGCTCAACCCTGCTTTCCATGATGGGTATGGATTTCATAACTACCCTGAGCGCCTCCATTGCAACCCTTGGTAATGTAGGACCAGGTCTTGGTCTTGTAGGCCCAATGGCAAGTTTTGATAATATACCGGACCCGGGTAAGTTGATCCTCATCGCCAACATGTGGATCGGAAGGCTTGAGGTGTTTACAGTCATAGTACTGCTGACACCGACTTTTTGGAAACACTGAGGAGAATATGTGTAAAGGGCACATTGCATTGTATGAAGAAGTGTGCTGAAGGTGATAAGTCATTTAGCCTGAATTCTCATGTTAGGGAGAGGTTGGGGATGTGGGAAGGTCTTTGATAAAAATATTGGACAAAAAATAGGCAAGTTCCTTTTTTGGCTTTGGTAATTAAACATCGTTATATAATATGATGGCCTCTTTTTATATATGAATTGTCCAAAGTGTAAGAGTTCCAGTCATAAGAAGAACGGTAGGATTGATGGTCGACAACGCTACAAATGCCATGATTGTGGATACAACTATTCAGTAGATATAAAATCCACCGCTAGCCCCGTATCTGTTAAGCGACAGGCTTTACAACTCTATCTGGAGGGGTTGGGATTTCGTTCAATTGGACGTTTTTTGGGCGTTAGTCATGTTTCTGTTCAAAAATGGATTCGAAAATTTGGTAGTGAATTAGAGGATCTAAAAAGTGAAAATGAGATTTCTGTTGTGGAATTGGACGAGATGCATACTTATATTGGGAATAAAAAAACTACTGCTGGATATGGATTGCTGTTGATAGATATGGGAAGAAATTCATCGATTGCTCTTTTGGCAGCAGAGGAACAAAAACAGGACAAAAACTCTGGAAAAAGTTAAAGACAAAAGAGGTTGGGGAAGTAATGACGGATTATTGGAGGGCATATGCCAAGTTAGTCCCCAGAAACATCCATACTCGATCAAAAGCAGAAACATATACTGTTGAAGGATACAACAGCATATTTAGGCATTTCCTGGCAAGACTAAGGAGAAAGTCAAAGTGTTATACTAAAAGTCTTGAAATGCTAAAAATCTCCGTTTTGCTCTTGATGAAATATAGGAATAAAGAACTAGCTATGTTTAATTAACAATGCCAAATTTTTAAAAGAAATATTTTCTCTACAAAATGCCTTTTCTTTTCTGGAGCTTGTTTTTCAATTTTATTAAAATATTCTAAATCAAAAAATTAAGAGAACTTGCAAAACTTTCTACACCATATTTGTCTAAAATTGAAAACTCATGTTCTATAGACTGACCACCGGTATTGTATATTGTAAAACCTGTAGTATAACTATTAAGGATAGCAAATAAACTTAAAAGTGAAAGAATACCCAAAAGTCCTGCAATAAGTGCAGATATAAAAAACATACCCTCTATTGAAGAATTAAAAGTTAACTTTATTCCAAGTGAATTTAAAGATGTAACTACAATTAATATTAATGAAATGCAAAGAAAACCCACAAGCAGTCTATCAAGATGAAATTTGTTGGAAGTAGTCACAGATGCTATTGTTTTTAAAGGCTGAGTGATTTTTGTTGTTCCCATTGGTATACTATTAAATGCAATTGTAGTAGGCTTTTTTACAACCAAACTACTATTTGTTAACCAATAATTTGCTTTAATCCAAAACAGAAAAATATTAATTCGGAACACAAAAGAATATAACACAGTTTCATTGTTACTAAATGGATTATTCATGTGGCCACCTTAAAATCATTACTAAGTATATTTAGATATTCATATAAATAGATTGTTATTTTACAATTGTGCTTTTTTTGAGCACAATTTATATCTCCTTCTCAATATGCGGCAATCAAAAATCAAATCAAAGAAACACACCAAGATACATCTTACGATGCGCATTAACCAGAATAGTGATTCACATTATCTCAAAAACGAAATTCTCATTTCCAATCCAAAAAATAAAAAAAGACATGTCAATCAACTAAACTCGTTGATTGACCACCTCTCCAAAAAAGACAGGTAGTATTATTCTCTCTTAAAGCACAGTTCAATATGTTCTTTCGGTTCAGGTTCTGTCATGAGGCTCACTGCTATGGCAACAATAATGGCTAGTGGTGTAGCTATAAGGATCGGGTCTATGACTGTCCATGTACCTGTAAGCAAGGTGACCTTGCCAAACAGCGCTTGGCTTATGCCAAGTGCACTTGCTTCCTTTGCGTGAACGAATGTGAGCCAGAAAAGACTGCTGAAAGTGCCCACAAGCAGGCTTGCTATGGCTCCTTCTTTGGTCATGCGTTTCCAGAAGATAGCTCCTGAGTACATTGGAAGGAAGGCTGCTGCACAGAGTCCGAAGAAGATCGCTGTTGCTCTTGCGATTATTCCTGGAGGGAGAATGTATGCAAGTACTACGCTGATTATGATGGTCGCTGCAATGCCTGCTCTTGTGATATTTATCGTGTTTGCTATCTTTCCTTTCATGATGCCCACACGGTAGAAGTCATGTCCAAATGCTGTACCCATGGCATGGAACTGGGAACTTAGTGTTGACATTGCTGCTGCCAGAAGGGTAAGCAGGAAGAATACTACAAAATAATCAGGCATTGCGCTGTTGATGTATTCAGGCATTATCTTGTCGATGTTACCGCCTGCAACATCAAGTGCTATCATTCCTTGTGTGTCAAAGAAGTATACATTTGACAATGCACCCACGATATAGGCAACTCCTGCCATCATAAAGATGAAAGGACCACCTGAGAGAACGGCTCTTTTAAGTGATTTGGTGCTTTCCACGGTCATGAAACGTACTGCAAGTTGTGGTTGTGCAAGTACTCCTATGCCTACTCCGAGAATGATTGTAGATACAAGTGTCCACCATACGGGTGAGCCAAAGGCCGGCATGGATGTCCATCCTGTATGTCCGATGGCTGCAAAATTAGCAGGAACAAGAGGTGCCATATTTGTGAGTGCCTGGTGTGCTTCAGTAACGCCGCCAAGTTTTGAATATGTTAGCACAAGCAGGATTCCCATTCCAATGAACATCAATACTCCCTGAAGGGCATCTGTATACATAACTGCAATAAGTCCGCCTGTAATTACATATGCTGCAACGATAATGGCAAGCATCAAGACAGCGGTATTGTACTCAAGACCAAGGACAGTTTCCATGAAACGAGCTCCACCTATCAGGACACTGCCTGCATAGAGTGGCATGAATATTGTAATAAGAGCGCCTGAAAATCCCTGTATAAATCTTGACTGGAATCTTTTTCCTATAAGCTCAGGGAATGTAACAGCTTTCAGGTTGAATCCCATACGTCTGGTTCTGGAACCGAAGATGACAAAAGCGATAAAGATACCAACAACTATGTTCATGGCAACAAGCCATAGGATACCCATTCCAAATGCAGCGGCATATCCTCCGAATCCTATAATCGCAGATGTACTGATAAATGCGGCTCCATAAGAGAATGCAAGTACGAAAGGATTGACCTTCCTTCCGGCAAGCATGTAATCGTCAGTATTTTTTGTCTTTTTATATCCAAGCCAGCCGAAGTAGAAAACCACCATCAAATAGGCAAGCACGGCTATTCCAAGAATAGGTGTACTGACAACCATCAGTTACCCTCCTCTTCATCGTTCCAGTGTATCAGGCCGTATATTATACATCCAATGGCACTTACAAAACACAATATGTAAGCAATCCATATTTGCGGATCGTTTATTCCTAACATTTCTACATCTCCAATAAATTGTAATGCTACTCGTTAGCATGACACATACTTTAACTTTTCGATATTATTCAGGAATACGATGCCTTTTTTTAATGGCACAAGCTATAAATAAAAATGATTCATACTAAATTTAGTGTTAAAAACACTATGCATTTGTAACACTATTGTGCAATCAGGAAAAAACAAAAGTTCCAGATGGTTTACCTCTTCATGGAAAAAGAATTGCACATCTGTTTTTATTGCGGGTGTGAGACACCCGTTCCTCCCTTGTTTTTTTACTTCAATCTGGCACTTACAAAAATAGCCCTGTTTATCTGTTCTGTCTCAACAGCAAAACCAGCATTTTCAAAATGGTCTACCCAATCCTGTATGCCTCTTTCAATCCCATGATGATGATCCAGAGGTTCAACAGCAAGGACCTTTCCTTCTCTGGCAATCACTCTTTTTACTTCGGAAAGGGCTTTTGGTATATCGTCAAGATGGTGAAGCATGAAGAAACAGGTTACAATCTCAAATTCTCCATTAGCAAATGGGAGTTCATAGGCACTGGCTGATTTGAAGAATGTATTTTTAATATCATATCCAATAGCACTCAAACGGCACTGTTCCATAGTTTTTTCCAGAAGGTCGATTCCTGTGACCTTTGATTCAGGATTCATCCTTGCCATTTGCAGTGTAACACTGCCAATCCCACATCCTACATCAAGTATTGTCTTCCCCTTTGCTTGCGGAAGTGCTACTTCCATTGTCTGCTTCTTAAGTATTTCCATCTCAGCAGAGGGAAAATCTGCTTCCTGACTGTCAAAAGTAGTGTACGGTAAGATTCCATATACAGAAGAGTTGTTTGCAGCAAAAAGACCTTTGAAGTATATCTTATTTTCATGTACTTTTATAAGCTCAACAACTGAAACTCCCGCATCCCTGCAGAATCTTCTGTTCCACTCTTTCCTTTTTTCAGGGAATTCCATTTTAAGAGAATCATGGACTACAATGTAATGTGAATATTCTTCATAGAGAAGTTCTTGTGCATCTGTTTTGTCCAATTCAACAATACTCACGCTTTCTTTCCAGAGTGCAAGAAGCTGCATTGTCTTCTCATCTGCAAAATTAGATACCTTTCCTATAGGTTTGAGTGACATATGCTTCAATTGTACTTTTCAGATATACTTTTAGTGGTTTGTTGGGTGTTCTATATCCCAAAATATGTTTAGGCTCATCCTATCATAATGTAGTTCAGATCATAAACAATATTTCAAATGAAGTTTACATGATCAAATGATTGGCGCTTCAATGTCCATCTTCTCGTTGTAATTATATACATCAACCTGATTGTTTATTGTTACAGGAGACATCAGGCCCTGTACATTCATCATGAATTCAGTACGGCTTTCGATGGACATAATACGGTAACTGTCTCTATCAATAAGGTACCTTATGCTATATTCATTCAGACGTTCGTCTCCTTTAAGTTGCAGACCAGCTTTTTCTGCCTCCTGAAGCAATGTACTATTGTCTGGCAAGGCAGTGAGGATTAAATATGCATCTCCTCTTTCCATACTCAGATCAGTGGAATTTGCTAAAAGCAGGCTAGTTTGGGTTAACTGGTCATAGCTGTCCCATGTTTGCTGACCCAGTTTCCTTGTTTCCCAGGAAGCATCACTGTTCCTAAAATAAGCATTTTCGTCAATAATGATAATATCCATTGACTCTTTCATGGATCTCAATTTCACAGCCATCTTTCCATTTTTATAATCCACTGAGCCATTTCCTTTTATTAGAGTGAAAGATTCACCAAGCATTGAAATGTTACTGTGGATATCGAAGTGATAAGAGTCAGCATTCTTTGAATTATCAATAACCCTGCCTGCAAGTGCATAAGCATCGTTTATTTCCCTATGTTCAATATAATAAACTGTAAAAATGATCAAAATGCACATTATGGCTAGAAAAATAAGTAATTGTTTGTCTATTCGTTTTTTATCTGATAATGACAATTGAATCACCGTATTTTATGTGAATATATGCTCTACTTATGTGATATTGACCACTAAGCACTCATTCTTTTCTTTTTAAAACGATCAGATATGACAATAAGGCTATAATACCCACAAATGCCAGCCACATCAAATATCCCGGTATAGTTTTGTTTTTAGTCAAAGGAGTTTCATGTGGAACAGGGTATATTTTAGTTTCTTTAGGCGGAGTCTCAATATTGGTATCAGCATCCTCCTGGACTGTTCTGAACTTTGTCAGTGGCTCGGCATCTTCTGAATCGATGATACCATCACCATCGGTATCAGGGTTAAATGGGTCAGTTCCGATTCTGTACTCTACCGCATTAGACAACCCATCCAGATCAGAGTCAAGGGGACCGTCATCTTCTATTGTGACAGACCTTCCCGCGAGGGCAAAACTGGAGAGATGTGAAACTCTTGTCCATACATAGCCTTCAAAATTCTCACCATAGAGTCCAACATTGCCGGTGTTTACTCCTGAATCTGAGAGTTTAGTCCACCTGCCATTTACTTCATTCAGGTAATAGATGCACAGGGTATCCTCATCAATGTCATTTCTGTCAACGATGTCACCGTCACCGTTGCGGTCTAGGTCGCTGAAGCGATAATAGATTGTCAACAAAGTACCGTTAATGATATCGGTGGTTGCGTTTTCTACATTTTCACTCACTGTTATGTCAAGATACTTTCCAATAACATATTCTCCGGAAGGAAGTCCTGAGCCAGAGGACAATGGTTTTTCTGAAGAACCGGATCGTTTTAGCTCAATCCATGGGGTGACATTGGCATCAAGAACCACACCAATCTTTGAACCTGTCCTTTTTACAGAATCAATGGACTCAACAACAAAAAGATCCTTTTCTGCCTTGTATTCTACCAGAATCGAATTGCTGGAAGCAGTGACCTGCTTAGTCCTGAAAGCATCCAGTATCCTGCAATGATCATACATGTATGGTTCAGAAAGCATGACAACAGTTTGTGTTGTATTCCACACACCATATCTGACAGCTATCCTCTCATAAACAGAATCGATCATTTTTGGAAGTACATCACCATCGTTCCTGAGCACATCGTATGTAATATTGCCGGCTGTCCCATTCATTTTCTCAGGTCTGCCAAGGAGCAGAATATATGGTTCATCTGAATGGTTCATTAAAAGGTCATCTGCAGAATAAACAGTTATATTGGTATACTTGCTCAAAGTATCCAGCAGTTCTTCATTATCCTCGCTCATATCATATGCAACTGCAATATTCCTGACATTTGATATAACAGAATCCATATCAAGTGAATCATTAAGATTATCGCTGTCGGTATCTTCCAGCAGTGGATTTGTAGCAAAACTTATTTCCTGTGAATCTGTGTATCCGTCATTATCAGTATCTGGAGAAAGTGGATTTGTATTCATTTCCAATTCTTCAGGATCCTTCAAACCATCAAAGTCTGTATCATTTAACAAAGGACTGGTTCCTGTACCATGTACCTCATCACCATCAAGCAGGCCATCTTCGTCAGTATCCGGTACAAGTGGCTTTGAGCCGTAGATCATTTCGAGATAGTCAAACAGACCATCATCATCAGAATCCGGTTTAAGCAGGTTTGAACCAAATATAGTTTCCTCAAAATCTGTCAGGTCATCGTCGTCTGTATCTATCTTCAACGGGTTTGATGAAAGATTAAACTCGATTGAATCATACAGGCCATCGCCATCTGTGTCCGGCATTAATGGACTGCTTCCAAAGAATATTTCTGTACTATCATCCAGCAGGTCTCCATCGGTATCATAATTTGTCAGGTTGGTGCCAAGATAATATTCCGTAAAATCATTTAGATTATCGTTGTCGGTGTCTGAGTTTTCGGGATCTGAACTGCTGCTTGTCGTAAGATAGCACTCGGTATGGTCATCCAGTCCGTCAAAATCACTATCCTTGAATCGCGGATCGCTGCTTACGTGGACAGTGTGTGTACCTGAAAGATTGGTAATGGTTATAGGCCAGCCTATCTGTTCATTTATATCTATAAGGCCATCCTTGTCTTCATCCGCTCCAGAACTTACCCAGCCATTATCCCTGACAGGGTAATAGGTGGTATCAATGATTCCGATGATATCCCTATCCTCTTCAGCGGGTGCTGGCATGGATGCGTTCCATGTCTGGTAAAAGCGCAATTCAAAGATGTCAGTGTTGTTTGAAGCATTGAACTGCAAACTTGCAGACCCCAAAGTTTCATTGCCTATTTCAGGTGTACCATTGTATATTTCTTCATTTAATGTAGAATTGTCCATACTTGCGAACAACCAGCATCTTGAGGGTTCACCAGTAGAGTTTTCCTTTCCAATTATGCTGTAATCGATAACTGCTGTGATATTTGTTCCAGGATCGGTTATAATGCTACTGCCCATACCATTCAGGTCAACGTTGCTTACGTATGCTTTTGATGTGAAATTGAGGTCGTAGGCATCCTCAATACCGTTGCCGTTCGTATCCTTAGAGCGAGGGTTTAATCCTTTGAGGAATTCATTAAGATCATTCAAACCGTCATCGTCAGAATCATTATTTAGAGGGCTTGCCCAGACATGCTGCTCAAATGTCTCATCGTAGAACTCAAATTCGATATCCCAGCCACGATGTTCTTCAAAGTCATTGAGTTTGTCACCATCAGTATCCCATTTAAGGGGATCATAACCGTAGCGTAGTTCAAGTCCGTCTTCAAGTCCGTCTCCATCGGTATCTTTGTTAACAGGTATGGTTCCATATTCTATTTCATACCCATCGGAAAGACCATCGTTGTCAGTATCCCATCTCAATTGACTGGTACCATTGAGCAGTTCGTCAGGATTAAGGATGTCATCCCCGTCAATGTCATTAGAGTTAATAGCAGTCCAGAGGGAAAAATTTTCGATATCATTTGGCATCACATCAAAGTAGAGTGTAGATGGGTCTGCATCCGCAGTGCCTGTGTTGCTCTTCTGACTGCAATGCCATCCAAAGAGCCACCAGCATTTATCGTAGTAAACTCTATAGTTAGTACTAAGCCAGAATTCGAATGGGAAGTTAATGGCAGCTTCAGGCTGAACCCACAGATTTGCCTTATATTCAGTTTCCTTCCGTGAATTGCCAGAATAAGCAGTTGTGCCTTTGGTAGTGGAACTATCACTTGCAAGTGTGTTCGATGAAATGTACTTGTATTGAGGGCTAATATAGCTATTCTGGAGATTTGTAAATGAACCGCGAGAAGTTCTTGTAATGATGCCTTTAAAGTTACTCTCCAGTTCTATACGGTCACCTTCAGTTAGTCCATTGTAGGTCTGATCATTCACGCTTATGGAGGTATCTAGCATTTTCAGGTCCGCTTCTGTTTTAACCCTTACATCTGTGAAAAGTCCTATAAGCCACTCAAAGAACATCTGAGACCAGCCTTTGCCAAATATCCAGCCTACAATAAGGTCTGAAAGAACAATAAGCAATGCAATAGCCCACCCAACCACAGGTATCAAGGCTATAGCCCAAAGGGCAACTGCGTATGCTATCATCAATGTGGCATACAAAGTTCCTACGAATATACCGTATCCAGACCAACCTTCGCTAGCGGCTATTGACCAGAATGCATAGAAGGCGAGCACACCTACAACAATCCATCCAATAGTTGAAAGGATGCTGGTGAGCCTGTTAGCCAACCCCACGACACCAGTGCGTATTTTTGAGACCGATTCGGTCATTGCCTTCATAAGTTTCCAGTTTGTCTGACCAGCTATCTTTGCGAGTGGTTCAAGTTTGGTAAAAGTGATGAAAGAGTAGACTGCGGCTCCCCCTATAATGAGATTACAAATGAAGCTAACTGCCGATATTCCATAACTGTCGATAGTATCAAGGACCTGATTTCCTTCAGGGAAATTGAACTTTGTTTCAACGTCACCTGATTTAGTAACAGTTGATTCTCCAGTCTCCCAGGCGATCATCAAATTCATCATTGTTGCAAGTGTTTCACTGTCAAGACCTCTGGACAGTCCCCATTGCTGAACCTCATTCAGCATGTCTTCTGTTCCGATAGTTGTATTCGTACTGGTATTGTACCAGCTCATCTTCATGCTTTTTGTAGTTATCAAAGGCTGGTCATTCAGGTCGATATCAAAACTCGTTCCTGTAACATATGAACTGAAAGCCAGGTCATCCATTGCCCTGTATCGGAAATCATCTTCAAACACACCAATTATAGGAAGGATCATATCGACTGGTAAGGAAGACAATGCATCAGGCGTCATTTCAGTTGTTATGCTTGCCAGGGCCTCGTCCTGATGACTGGCAAAACCTATGTCCGAACTAATTGTCACATTATAATCGTTCTGCAATTTCTGAGGCATCTGGTCAAGAGCGGTCTGTTCTCGTAAATACGCATACGAAAGGACAAAGCCTGCTTCAAATGTGCGGTTCTTATCTTCACTGAAGAATACCCCGAAATCTGAACCATGGTTTTCTTCAACACTAAAACCGGTGAGCATGAAATTTTCATTATATTTTGCCAATGTGGTTGGCACAGATTCATATTCAGTGGTAATCAGGGTAAATGATTCCCATTCTTTCCTTTCATCTCTGTTGGAAACAAGTTCAGCTCCTCCCCCACCTTCTGAAGAGACATACTGATCATTATTAGCTTTCAAAGCTATCATACTATTTTCATTTTCAAGGTCTAAAAGATTAAATATCTCCCATTCACCAATCTCAGTGCTGTCTGCTATCAGTCCTTTCCCACCGCCTTCTGCTGCGTATACGTATTTACCATTAGGTGCTTTCAACGCAACTTTAGTGTTGGTGAGATAAACAATTTCAAACATCTCATCACTTGTGACAGCGGTGCTTCTGGCAACAAGTTTTGATGTTGCGTTATCCACTGACACATATTGACCTTTATAGGCTTGTAATGACATTTTCTTTGGTCTGTCCGTCAGTCCTCTGACCATCCACACAAGTTGTGACTGGGTGAAAGTGTCCATTGCCAAATCCTGCGGATAGAACATACGACCGTTCAGAGCAACGATATTTCCAAAGTCTTTCACAGGAGAGAGAGGGACATAGGCCTTGCCCAATGTTGTGACGATTCCGTAATCTTCAAGTGCGTCACGATCAGATGCAATTCCGCCTACAAGTTCGATTTCCCAGAGTTGTTGGTCAGTTTCCTGACATGAGTTCTGGAATATACTACCATTAATTGTGGGATTTACTTCAAGGCATTTTCCACTGTGTTTGGCTATAAGTTTGTAGAGCCCATCGTTATCCAGTTCCAGTTCCCAGAGCTGGTGTTCCTCACCGGTGTAATTGCCTACAGTAACATTTGCCATCTCATCCTGGCTGGCATTGGAAACTTCAAGGCATTTGCTATTGTTCATGGAAATTATTTTGTAGTAATTATCATCTGTAGATTCCAGTCTCCACAACTGGTAGTCTTCACCACTATAATTTCCCGTAGTGACATTTACCGTATTATCTTGACTGGCATTGTGGATTTCTATGCAATCCCCACTATCACGAGAAACAATTTTACAGTCGACAGGTACGGTGAGTTCGAGCATTGGTGTGACAGTAACATCATTTTCCGAACTGTTGAGGTCTTTCATCGTTGACCGATAGTCATCGGGCCAATCCCAGCTTTGTGCAATCAGGTTAAGATGCTCCGGATTATCAGGTCTTATCTGAAAATTCAGATAGGTGGGATTTCCACTTGATTTAATATTGAAATCAAAGCTCTCATTTGACATGGATTTTGAAAAAGGCGAGATGTCCAGAGCATCAATTACTCCATCATTGTCATTATCAAGGTCCCATGCGTTTGCAAAACCGTCGCCATCTATGTCTAAGGAAGAAACATTATGAACCTCAAAATAATCAGCAAGTCCATCATCGTTAGAATCTGCTTTCAAGGGATCAAGGTCGTTGTTTACCTCAAAAAGGTCGTCCAATTGGTCAAAATCGGAATCAGTATTATTAATATCAGTTCCCAGAACCAGTTCTACAGAGTCAGGGATACCGTCACCATCGTTGTCTGGACCATATTTTGCCTGGTTTGGGTCAATATCTGAAAAATCAGTTGTGAGCGGTTTAGGTCCTGAAAAGCTTTCATTATTTTGTGCGTCACTTGAATTGTTTGGTATCGCAGCCATTAAATTATCGATATCTATTCCGGGATCATGCTGGTTGGCAAAGGCAATAGATTGAGCCACGGTTTTTAAAGCAGAGATATCAGAGGGCGTTATAGTTTTTGATTCAATAGTTGAATTAAAAAAGTCATCATTGCTAGATGCAGCTAACGCTGGATAAGTGCTTGATCCTATCAGTAGCATAATTGTGCATAGTACAAATAGCTGAAGAGCTTTTTTGTGATAAACACAACACATTCTGGCTATTTTAGTAGCCATAGCGTTTAGTTTAACCCCCGTTAAAACTTTGTCAATTACTTAATCATTTAAGTATCAATGTATATTAACCTTCCGAAAAAGTTCTAATTGTTCATAACCGCATATATATATTTCCAATAGAATGACCTTTTGCTCGGTAGAAAATTAATTTTATATTTTATCCATACACAACAAGTTTCTATAAAAATCCGCACGACAATATCTATTTTTACAGAGGTTATACTTCTATAATTATAGAATGCTGGAACATAGTATTTCAAAAATATTTGAAACCACTAGCTATAAATAGTATTTCAACATTATTTGAAATGATGACTTCTAATCTCATTGATCTGGCTTACGTTGGCATTGCGTCACTTCAGGAGTATCTTGCATTGCATGTGCTCATGTGCCTGATACCTGCCTTTTTCCTGGCAGGAGCTATAGCATCGCTCTTTTCCAAAGAGTCAGTCCTGAAATTCTTCGGGGCCGATGCACCAAAATATGTTTCCTATACCGTTGCAGCTGTTTCCGGCTGTCTTCTTGCAGTATGCAGCTGTACTGTCCTGCCTCTTTTTGCAGGTATCTATAAAAGAGGTGCAGGAATTGGTCCGGCCACCACGTTCCTGTTCTCAGCTCCTGCTATCAATATTCTTGCTATTGTTTACACAGCTAAGATATTGGGTTATGATCTTGGAGTTGCAAGGGCAATCATAGCAATCCTTCTTTCAGTGTTTATCGGAATTATGATGGCGTTCATATACGAGAAAAAGAACATTGAAAGAAAGAGCATTCAGACTTTCGGTGATGAAAAACATGCTCACACAGTCTGGCTTTTCCTTTTGCTTCTGGCAATACTTGTAACGCCGGAGATACTACCTACATGGAATCCCATGCTTTTTGTGGAAATTCCATTGATACTTGTTACTGTATATGTATCTCTCAAGTGGTTCAGTAAGGATGAACTTGAAAGCTGGATGAGTGAAACCTGGTTCCTTGTGAAGCAGATAACTCCACTTCTGCTGATCGGTGTATTCTTTGCAGGTATCATGGTTGAACTCCTTCCTGCAGCATATGTCGTTAAATATGTGGGAGGAAGCACTTTCACTTCGTATATAATTGCATCTGTTGCTGCAGCCCTGATGTATTTCTCAACATTGACAGAGGTGCCTATAATAAGTGCACTCACACTTCTGGGTATGGGAAAAGGTCCTGCATTATCCATGCTGCTGGCAGGCCCGGCTTTGAGTTTGCCTAATATGATCGTGATAAGCAGGATCATGGGTCTTCAGAAGGGTATGACATACATTTCGCTTGTTGTTGTAATTGCCACGATATCAGGATATGTGTTTGGAACGTACTTTATATGATAAACATAAAAGGAAAGCTTCGGTGAAAGTTTTGGTGAAAATATGAGAATACTGCTGATATCAGATATCCATGGCAATAAAGAAGCTTTGGATGCAGTGTTGAAAATTCCCCATGACATGGTCATTTGCCTTGGTGACCTTGCGGACTATGGTCCCTCTCCATCTGAGTGCATCGATCTTATCATGCAGCAGGAAATCGAAACAGTTCTTGGTAATCACGATGCTGCCGTAGGTTCCAAAATGGAGTGTGGATGCGGCTATAAGTATAAACACCTTTCAGTTGCTACCAGGGACTACACCTGGAATATGACAACAGAAGTACAAATGGCGTTCCTTCGCCAGCTTCCTTTCAGTATTGAGAAAATGATAGATGGAATGAGGCTGTACTTCACACATGGAAGTCCAAGATCCAATTATGAATACATGAAGCCGGAGACATCAGAGTCAGATCTGGAAGAAATGGTATCTGAGATTGACGCAGATGTTCTATGTATAGGTCATTCACATATTCCCTTTATCAAAAAATTCAAAGATATGCTAATAATAAACCCAGGTTCTACAGGTCAGCCCAGAGATGGTGACTGGCGGGCAAGTTGTGCGGTGTTCGATACTACCAGTTCAAAAGCTGAGATCATACGTTGTGATTATGACGTAGAGACTACCTGTAATAAAATACAGGAGAACATGCCCAATCCTGACGAACTGATAACAATATTAAAGAGAGGGTACTGATATTATCCTTAAAAAAAGGAAGTGTTCACAAAATGGTGCTCATTACTGTTAAAGGTGACAAATGTACTGGCTGTGGTTCATGTGTGGATGCGTGTCAGAATGATGTCCTTGAACTAAAGGATGGGATATGTTTTCCGGCAAGGCCGAGTCTGTGCAAGTATTGTATTGATTGTGTGAGATCCTGCGACTTTCACGCTATAAACGTGATTATTTAAATTAAAGAGATGAAAATATGAAAATAGAGATATTAGGTACTGGTTGTCCTAAATGCAACAAGACAAAGAAGTTCGTTGAACAGGCTGTTGAGCAAGCAGGTGTTGATGCTGAGATAGTGAAGGTTGAGGATATGGATGGTATACTTGCATATGGTGTGCTAATTACTCCTGCTGTCGTTGTAGACGGCGATGTAAAGATCGTTGGCAGGGTACCAAAGGTGAATGAGGTTATTGAATGGATAACACAGTAATACCTATGTCTGAGAATGCAAAGTGTTCATGTGGCGCTTCCATTGTAGGAATATTCCCATGTGCCGGTGCATCTAATGTTGGTCAGTTAAGCAATGCCGTTGCAGTTGAATTACACAAGCAGGGCGTTGGTAATATGATGTGTACTGTAGGGGTCGGTGGCAAAGTAAACGGTCTTGTTAAGTCTGCAGAAGGCTGCGAGTCCATCATTGTCATCGATGGTTGCCCTCTTAACTGTGCACAAGCAACAATGGAAGAAGCAGGTATTCCAATTGGAAAACACATACTTCTAACTGATCTGGATATCAAAAAGAACAAGGATCTTGACCTTGACCCTGCACAGGTTAAGGAATTTTTGTCTAAGGTATCGGAGCTGCTCTAAAGCAGCTTCCACTAAATATTTTCTTAGATTTCTACAATCTCAACACCAAGTTCGGGATCAAGAAGTGCCACCGTACGTTTTCCGGTGAGCACTCCTGCGGTCTCACCCGGATTTATCAATAACGTCTCGTTTATTTTTGTGACACCGGCATGGTGTGTGTGTCCCCTGACTACTATATCAAAGTCTCCTGATTCTGCCAGAGCAGTTACTGGAGGCTCATATATTCCATGAAGAAGCGCAATTCTTTTTCCATCAATCTCCAGATCACCGAAGTCGCCACAACATTGCGCATTCAATTCTTCAAATTTTTCTTTTAGTAACAATCTGTCACCGTCATTATTCCCAAAAACAAAATACATATCTGCATCCAGTTTGCTAAAAGCTGTTGCAGTGAAAGGGGAAATGATGTCACCTGCATGCAGGACAGTCTTGACCTTCTTCTTATTGAACAGTTCCACAGCAGCCTTGATGGCATCCATGTTATCGTGTGAATCAGACATTATTCCTATCATTTTTCTACTTCTCCTCTTTAAAGAAGGTGTGGACAGGATTTATGCTTTTTCAGAAAACCTGGTCAATAAACTTAAACAACGTTGCCACGTCTGCAAAGTAAAAGGATGAACATTGACATACAAAGAATTAGTGAGCTGTTCTGCGCAAGTTTTGCTGAATCTTCATCTGTTGAGGCTGAAATGGAGTTCTTTGGAAACAGGCTGTCTTCTTTTTCATCTTCCTCCTGCGTAATCATATCGTTGTCATTTTTCTTATTTGAAAGAGTTTCATCCATCGTTTTTTCAAATTGTACATCTGCAGTTATGGCAAATGGTGAAAATCCAGGGGTTATCGCTTCAAAGATCACAAAATCTTCATTCTCTCCAGTCATTTTAGTTTCGAGTGTTTCCCATTTATGTTCATGGTACCTTTTCAAATGTATATCAGTTGTTTCAACATCATTTACCAGAATCCATTTTTTAAGGACTGCAAAAGAGATTCTCATGTCTTTCATGTTAGTTTCTGTTGCATAGCCTGCTTTTCCAAGCCATATATTGATATTTCTGTAAATTGTACCCTCTGGTTTTTCGGAAATAGTTGATGATACATCTTTAAGCACTTCAATTGTGCTTGTTATGAACCCTGCATTCTTCAATGATCTATAACGGATAAATTTAATGGGATTTGCGTTCTCATCAAAGAGATAAATGACTTCTGAGTCTCCGGTAATATATAGTTTCTCTACTTCCTTAATGTCAATATTCTCAATATTCTCGCCGGGATTGCCTCCACCACCACCGGCTCCGCAACCTGAGGTGGTAATGGTTTCCTGTACTAAAGTGGATGAAGCTCCCAGAATCTTAACCTGTGAGTTCTGAATAGTCACTGGAACAGCCTTTCCTTCAGAATCACTTAATATCACATTGGAAAGACTGATAATGTAATTTCCTGTGTTATTGCTTGCAGTGAATGTGATGTGCGCAAAGTTTCCAGAGGTACTTATCTCATCCTGTCCAAGTGTTACGGCAAACAAACCGTTGATTTTTCCTTGCGGATTATCAACTGTTCCTCCAATAAAAATTGACATGGAATCTCCCTGTTCAAAGAATCCCTCATCATCCACATCATTTGCAGAAAACATGTTATTGTTAAATAAAATGTCCAGTTGTGCACCGGCTATTGGTATATCTGGTTCTATATTGATGTAGACATCGAAATTCTGTTTTGCATATACTTCCTGTGTAGATGGTGATATGCTAACAACGGAATTTGCCGATGTAATCAGAATACATGAGTATACAAGTGTTAATATCAGGAAAAATAGCATCATTTTCCTGTAAATATTCAGGGAAAATATTATTATGTTCATCCTCACACCCAAAAACTATTTAAAAACAGTATATTATAATATATATTTATACTTTGTTATTTTAATTGAGTGAACTTTGCATTAAGGAGTTAAGAATAAAATAGGGACCAAGAAAATAAGTTTTAAAGTAATCTTCACCATTTTGTGATTTAGTTGGGCTTAATTTAGTTATACCTAATATTGCCTAAAAAGCCCTACCATCAGCAGTGAAGATAAATATGGTTATATATAATTAGTATTATGGAGGTATTAATATAATATACTCCTGATTTAAGGTTCACTATATAAGTATATATGATTTTATGAAATGCGTTTCTCAAGGATGTGCACTAAAATAGGAATTTGCGACTGTTTCTGCAGTCGTGATCAGGGAAAAGGAATGAAAAGCAAATCAAAGAATTTGAGTTGATGAAGGTAACTTATTATGGATAAAGAAACTGCATCCAAAAAGATAAAAAATAGATTTGCACGTTCCAATAGTAGTACATCTTCAAATTTAATTCTCTGGAAATTATTAGTGCCTTTGGTGCTTGCAGCCATTATTCTAATTGCTGCTTTCTCGGGTATTTTTTGGTGGCAGCAGAACCAGAAGATGGATGAGCATATCCAGCTTACGACAATTTTTGTTTCTGAAGAATACAATCATTCGCTGCAAGAGCAGTCAATCATATTAGCCGAGGAAATGAATTGGATTCTCGAGAACGAAAAAATTGAAACAGCATTAGAGAAACGCGATGTTGAACAACTAATGGCTACTTCCCAGAATATGTACAGAAGGCTTTCCTCAGTACACAATGTAACACATATTTACTTCCAGGGACCTGATCGTGTGAATCTTGTGCGTGTTCATAATCCTGATAAAAAGGGTGGCTTTGTCGATCGCTTTACTATTCGTGAAGCCGAAAGAACAGGAGATGTCGTTAGTGGTATTGAATTGGGGTCGCTGGGTACTTTCACGCTGCGTGTAGTGAAACCAATATACATAAACGAGACACTGATTGGATACTTTGAGCTAGGTAAAGAAATTGAAGACATTCTGAACTCAGTTGCTTACAAATCCGACTCAGAAATAGCTGTTTTTATCTACAAGGATAAACTTGATTGTGCGAAGTGGGAAAATGGCATGCAAATGCTTGGTAGAGATGGGAATTGGAGTTTTTATCCCACGCAAGCTTTAATTTACAGCACTATGGCGCTTCCTGAAGAATTAGATAATATCATTAAAAATGAAAAATTAGGCCATGGTCAGATTTCACCAGAAGCAGCTCCGGAATTCAAGAGTAATGGGAAAACATGGCACTTTGCACTAGTTCCGTTGATGGATGCATCAGATGATGAAGTGGGCTATATGATCATAATGAAGGATGTCACTGAAGATAAAAAGGTATTTGCTAGCAACTTGAAAGTTATTGTTATCGGATCCCTTGTAATCTTTGGAATATTGTTCATATTCTACTTTATTATATTAGATAAAACTGATAAGGGCATACTAGCAAATAAAAAAGAACTCATGGACAGTGAGGAAAAATTCAGGAATATTTTTGAAGGTGCCGTTGAAGGTATAAATGTATCAGATGTTTCCACCGGAAAATTCAGATATGTTAATCCGGCGCTATGCAGTATGCTGGGATATACTGAAGAAGAATTAATGCAACAAAAAACAATTAACATTCATCCACAGAATGATTTAGAACAAGTCCTGTCTGAATTAAAAGTCCCGGAAACAGGTGAAAAAACCTCATTAACAAATATTTCATGTCTGCGTAAGGATGGAACAACAATTTACGTTGATATAAGTGTTTTTCATGCTCAGGTAGATGGAAAAACATGTACAGTGGGATTTTACACAGATGTCACCGCTCTTAAAAAAATCGATGATGAAATGCGAGCTATCAAGCTTGCTAAACTTGCAGCAGAGGAATCAAATCGTGTTAAGGGTGAATTCCTTGCAAACATGAGCCATGAACTAAGGACTCCACTTAACTCTATTATAGGTTTTTCTGATATGCTTCGAATTAAAAACTTTGGCAGTCTCAACGAAAAACAATCCAAATTTGTTGGTAACATTTCAAACAGTGGAAAACACTTGCTTGAGCTTATCAACGACATACTCGATCTTTCCAAGGTAGAGGCTGGAAAAATGGAGCTTCATTGCGAGGAAGTTGATATATTTTCGATATTTAAAGAAGTGAAAGATATACTTGATCCAATGGCCGCTAAAAAGAACATCACACTGGAATATACTGTTAATAATCAACTTTCAATTATTTATGCGGATAAAATTAAGCTCAAGCAGACACTCTACAATCTTGTGAACAACGCAATAAAGTTCACAGATTTACAAGGCAACGTAAGCTTTAGTGCAAGCACCAAGCATGATATGCTACATGTTGAGGTCGTAGATACCGGCATTGGAATCTCAGAAGATAACCTGAAAAAACTGTTCAAGCCTTTCACACAATTGGATTCGTCCACTTCAAAAGTATATCAAGGTACTGGTCTTGGTCTTTCCCTTGTCAAGAAGTTCGTTGAACTTCATGGGGGCAATGTGTGGGTAACAAGTAAACCGGGGGAAGGGAGTACATTCATTTTCTCCATTCCGCTACAAAGAGAACCAAAATTAACTTGTTAAAAAGTAACTAAAAAATCCATTAACAAGGTAGTGTTTTGATTAAGTATTTTATTTACGCTTTAGTTTCCACGAAGATATTTTTCCCGTGTCAACAGAAAATACTTAGCATCTTTGTCATCTTTTCTGATAATGCCCTGATATTCCATTCCTACTCTCTTTGCCAGATTCATTGAGGCAAGATTCTCAGGAGCACAGTAAATGGATATTCGGCTTTGGTAATTAAACATCGTTATATAATATGATGGCCTCTTTTTATATATGAATTGTCCAAAGTGTAAGAGTTCCAGTCATAAGAAGAACGGTAGGATTGATGGTCGACAACGCTACAAATGCCATGATTGTGGATACAACTATTCAGTAGATATAAAATCCACCGCTAGCCCCGTATCTGTTAAGCGACAGGCTTTACAACTCTATCTGGAGGGGTTGGGATTTCGTTCAATTGGACGTTTTTTGGGCGTTAGTCATGTTTCTGTTCAAAAATGGATTCGAAAATTTGGTAGTGAATTAGAGGATCTAAAAAGTGAAAATGAGATTTCTGTTGTGGAATTGGACGAGATGCATACTTATATTGGGAATAAAAAAACTACTGCTGGATATGGATTGCTGTTGATAGATATGGGAAGAAATTCATCGATTGCTCTTTTGGCAGCAGAGGAACAAAAACAGGACAAAAACTCTGGAAAAAGTTAAAGACAAAAGAGGTTGGGGAAGTAATGACGGATTATTGGAGGGCATATGCCAAGTTAGTCCCCAGAAACATCCATACTCGATCAAAAGCAGAAACATATACTGTTGAAGGATACAACAGCATATTTAGGCATTTCCTGGCAAGACTAAGGAGAAAGTCAAAGTGTTATACTAAAAGTCTTGAAATGCTAAAAATCTCCGTTTTGCTCTTGATGAAATATAGGAATAAAGAACTAGCTATGTTTAATTAACAATGCCGGATATTCTTTTGATATCATGAACCAGTATCATATATTCAATCATTTTCTCTACTGCTTCAGTGGCGTATCCATTGCCTCGAAACTCAGGTTCAAGGGCATAATATATCTGTGCATCAGCAGCGAAATCCATTTTTGCAAAACCACATGAGCCAATTACTTTCTCTTCGTCCTTCTTGCAGATTGCCATTGCAAAGAATGGCTCATCAGTGCTGTATGATTGTATAATCATGTCAAGAAATGCTTTAGTTTCTTCAAGGCTCCGGTGGAGGGGCATGTCAGTGGAACTGGTTATTTCCTCGTTGTTGAAAAAAAGATGTAACCCTTTAAGATCTTCTTCCACATACCTTCTGATTATCAATCTTTTTGTATCCAGTGTTTGTGGAATTTTCATTGATTGTTATTTCTCCAACTGGTACAAAAAAGTTTTGAATCAACTATGAGTTTATTCTTCAATAAATTATGAACTAAACTTAGATCAAGCCGGAAATTTGCAGGAAATTGTTGAATAGTTTCTTTCCATTGTTACTGTACTCATCCGCAAACAATTTAAAGTCCTTTTCCAGTGTGTCTCTGTCCATCTTCCTTAGTTCAGAATCGTTATCAAGCCATGTTGTGAACATTTCTGGTGTCAGTTCAAAGTGTCCCTGTATTCCATAGGCATTTTTACTTACTTTTACTATCTGATGCCTGCAGTACTTCCCGGTAGCTAGTAATTGCATTTTTTCAGTCATTTTTACTGTTTCACCATGCAAATGGAATATTTTTAAGGGATTTTTAAGACCATTGAACAGAGGGTCGTTTAAATTCTCTTTTGCAATATTAACTGAATAATAGTCACCATCCTCTCCTGTGAAACCTATCTCTTTGACATTGTTAACATGTATAGAACCTCCACATGCCTTAACAAGTGCCTGCATGCCAAGACAGATGCCTAGATAGGGTATGCCTGAATCAATTGCCTGTTTTATCATCTTCAGTTCCAGAATCATCTTTTTGCTTGCATCGTTGGCACTGTCCGGTCCACCAAAGATTATGATGGCAGAATAATTTTCAGGAGATGGGATTTTGTCCCCGGCTTCAAGGTCGGTAATATCATACGAAATCCTGCTTTCAATTAAAATATCTTCAAGTATTCCGGGTCCTTCTCTTGAAATGTTCTTTACGATCAGCAGGTTCATGGCTTCCTATATCTGGTTTGTAAAATAAATTATTTATGCGTAAAAATCACCGACAATAATGCTATGTCGTATAAAATAGGCAAAGAAAAAAAGGATCCAACAGACAGGATTCCCGAATACGTTTTTGAAAGGGTAACTTTCGTTTTTCCGTTTTTGATGATTACGGGAATCCTGACTTGCCGGGTTTCGTTTTTGGGTAAATTATGGTACCACCATGAACCATTATTTACCACACCACCAACCAACCAACCTTACCATACTGATAATAGTTTATCCGTAACTTTTTTCTGTATGGCTAAACTTAACAAGAGTTCATCAGCAATTCATATTACTTATATATTTCTACTATGGAGTATATGGTAATCATCATCATTATAATATGTGTTCTACTTTCACGCTTCATTAAATTTAGAACTGAGGTAACTATTCAGCCTGGCACGATTTGCCTATTGGTACTGATTTCATCGAAATAGAGATGTCTGCTCACTAACAACCTAAGAATCAAAAAAGCAATCAATGGCAACAATCAAAATTAATGATCCTAATAAAATGTAGGTCTCAACTTTTTGTCAAGATTGCTATTGATAGTGTTTTTATCAGGCTGAATAGTTACGAACTGAGAAACCTGTTCTTCCAGCATACTTGAATAAAAATGGTATGCATTCTCATTGAAGCAGATGAGCCTGACATCTTCCAGTGAGCTCTCTGCATTGAGATATTCAAGTATAGTGCTCACAGCAAGTCCTGACGCCTTATTTACCGGAAAACCATAGGCTCCAATGCTGATTCCAGGAAAAGCAATGCTTTTAACATCATGTTCCTCAGCCAGGATAAGTGAATTCCTGTATGCGTCGGTAAGGAGTTGTTCCTCCCTGTAATGTCCTCCTTTCCATACAGGACCAACAGTGTGTATAATCCACTTTGCAGGAAGCTTGTAACCTTTTGTGATCCTGGCTTCTCCTGTTGGACATCCTCCAAGGGTGCGACATTCCTCCAGAAGTTGCGGACCTGCAGCATAATGGATGGCTCCGTCCACTCCTCCACCACCCAGAAGTGAATTGTTGGCTGCATTCACTATGGCATCGACTTTTTGTTCAACGATATCACCCATAATTACACTAATAGTTTCAGAAATATCCACATTGTAACCTCAATTATCCACATTTTGTCCTTAAAGGAAGAATTGTTAAGATTACTCTTATCTTTGTTGTATGATATAATTTATACAGAACAGGCAATATATCACAATAACTGTACCTTATATTTGTAATTCAAGGTTCAGTATTTTAGATTCAAGATTATGGCAGGTTAATTCATGGATGAAATCACAGAAAAGATCCTTGCCCTTTTCAGGGAAGTAAGCAGCATTCCAAGGCCTTCAGGAAATGAAGAGAAAATAGCCACATGGTTGAAAGAATGGGCATTAGCAAAGGGTTTTAGAGTAAAGTTCGATAGCGTCAATAATGTAGTTATCGGGGTTCCGGCTTCAAAAGGATATGAAAATTTGCCTGCGATAGTTATTCAGGGACATATGGACATGGTATGCGAAAAAGCATGTGGGTGCAACCACGACTTTACAAAAGACCCAATTGTACCCGTTATCGAAGGTGACTGGTTAAAAGCACAGGGGACTACTCTTGGAGCAGATAATGGAATAGCACTTGCCATCGCTCTGGCTCTTGCAGAGGATACTGGCGTAAGCCATCCACCGCTTGAGTTGCTTTTCACTGTTGATGAAGAGACTGGTCTTACCGGAGCTAATGCCCTGATGCCCGATTTCATCTCCGGAAAAATATTGCTGAATGTGGATTCGGAAGATGAGGGTGTTTTTACCGTTGGCTGCGCAGGTGGCTTGAACTCAACTATCAGGATGTCACTGGGATATTCACCAGTGCCGGAAGATAGATCGCTTTTCAGGCTGGTGGTAGATGGACTTGCAGGAGGACATTCCGGCGTTGATATCCATGAAAAGAGAGCAAATGCCAACAAATTGATTGCAGAAGTCTTGAAGGAACTTACCGGCGATGTGGATATCATGATCATGGATATTAAAGGCGGCTCTGCACACAATGCAATTCCACGACATGCGGAAGCGATCATTGCTCTTACACCTAATTCCATGGAGACTGCTCTTTCTACAATATCTGCATTTGAAAAAAGGATGAAAGCTGAATATGTGGATCTTGAGCATTCTCTTTCAGTGATTCTTGAAGAGTATGCGGTAGAAATGGATATGAGGGCAATAAATGATACTTTTGCTCATAAGGCTCTGGCTCTTCTGCTGTCTTTGCCACATGGGGTTGCTTCCATATCTCCCGCAATACCCGGTCTCGTTGAAACTTCAAATAACCTGGCGACTGTGAATATAGAAGATGGTGAGCTGGTAGTAATATCAAGCCAGCGCAGTTCAGTTGACTCGGGACTTGCCGTGATCACTGAAAAGGTTACCTCAGTTGCCGTTGAATACGGGGCCAAATGGTCACATGGTTCTGGTTATCCGGCGTGGCAACCTGATATGTCTTCACAGCTTCTCCAGCGATGCAAAGAAGTATATTTCTCAGTGTTTGGTGAATACGCGCGTATCGAGGTTATACATGCAGGTCTGGAATGCGCTGTTATCGGTTCCAAATACAAAGACATGGATATGATATCCTTCGGTCCTACCATAAAGAACCCACATTCTCCCGATGAGCGACTTTATATCCCGTCAGTTCGAAAGGTCTGGGATTTCATGGTGGCATTACTTGCTTCATTTAAAACTTCATAAGAAAATTCATCTACAGAAAAGAGGTCATCATTATAATCAATCAGGTACAATATTATTTACATGAGAAAATTTCCAAAGCCCATTGTTCTTGTAAGTAGATGTCTTGAGTTTGATAACGTGCGATATAACGGTCAGGTTATTCCTTCTCAGATAGTGCGTGATATGATACCTTTTGTAGATTTCATCAAAGTATGCCCGGAAGTTGAGATTGGACTGGGGGTTCCGAGGGATACTTTGAGGATAATTAAGCAAGATGGTGAGTATCGGCTCGTCCAGCCAAAAACAGGTGAAGACCTCACTGAGAAGATGAATACTTTTACTGACAATTTCCTTAATGAGCTTGGAGGTATGGACGGTTTCATATTCAAAGGTCTTTCTCCAAGTATGGGAATCGAAAACGTCAAGGTATACTCTGGGATAAGTATGTCTCCGGTTGTTGAAAAAAGTGCAGGACTGTTTGCCGGAGAGGTTATTGCCAGATACCCTGGTTATCCTATCGAAGAGAATGAGAGATTGCGTAATAGCCGCATACGTCATCATTTTCTAACTTATTTATACACTTTTGCGACTTTCAGACAGGTGAAAAAAGAGTCCTATCTTGAAGATTTGCTTAAGTTTCACAAAAACAACCGTTTTCTTTTCATGAGCTACAATACTGAAATTTTAGAAGAAATGTCAGAATTACTGGGTTCAGGGAAAGAAGTCAGACAGTTGTTCAATGAATATGAATCTTTATTAAAACAGTTAATGAGAAAGCCCGGCTCATTGGATTTGAAAATGGATACTGCAAGGAATATGTTTTCCATGTTTGCAGATACAATCCCTGCGGAGAAATCTTTTTTTGAAAACATGCTTGGGCGTTATAGCAATAATAGTATAAGTGACGATTCTGTTATGGAATTATTGAGAATGTTCGCATCTCGTTCTCAGGGCGAAGATGCTTATGAGGATGCATTCCTGTATCCGTATCCTGAAGAGCTAAAAGCCCTGGTCGATGAGAAAAGAGAAAAAGATTATTGGGATAAGTGATTTAAGTTAGCGTTTGTTTTGTTACATTTATTTTTATGGTGATATGATGCATAAGTTTGAGGCAGAGATTAGTTATTGTATAGATTGTAAGAAATGCTGGGATGTCTGCCCGGTGAACATGGTTACTGAAGGTAATCGCTTCACTCCACAGGGAAAAATAGAGAGCCTTGCAAAGATCGTTGCAGGTGAGGAGCTTACAAAGGATGAAATGGACAACGTCTATCTTTCCACACGATGCGGGGCTTGTGATGATGTATGTCCTGTGAACATTCCTATCACAGATATCATACAATATGAGAGGGAGTTGCTGGCACAGCAGGGCAGGGAACCTGCAAAGACCACAGCTATCTCACGGAACATAATCGAAAACAACAGCCCTGGAAGTATGGATCCGGCAACAAGGTTTGACTGGATAACAGATGACCTTGATCTTGCTGAAAGCTCAGAAATAGCTTACATGGCAGGTTGCTGGGTAGCTCACAGTCAGCCGGATATTGCAAGAGCCACTATCCGTCTTCTCAACCATGTGGGAATCAGGCCAATGATACTGAAGGAAGAGAAATGCTGCGGACTTTTCTTAATCGATAACGGTCATCTGGAGCAAGCGGCTGAGCATGCAAAGAAATTCGTTGATTATATCGAGTCACTGGGAGTAAAGAAGGTCATTGCTTCATGTCCCGGTTGTTATCTTGTTCTAAGCCATGATTATCCGGAACTCTATCGTGAACTGAATTTCGAGGTCGAGCATTCCCTTAATATCTTTAAGGACATGATCGCAGATGGCACTCTAAAACCCAAAAAGCTTGACATGAGCGTTTCTGTTCGTGATGCTTGTCCACTTCAGGAGTCAAAAGATGTGCCACGCAGTATTCTTTCAAGCATGGGTGTGGAGGTTCAGGAACTCTTTGACGGCAAACAGGTGTGTTGTGGAGGACCGGCAGGACTTAAACCGAATTTCCCGGAAATTGCAGCTGATATTGCCATGCTGTCGGTGAATGATTACAAGGATAAGGTCGAAACACTTGTCTCATACTGCCCATTCTGCATGCATCATATGGGAGGCGTATGCAGGTCTCAGGATGAGGAGCTGAAGATGAAGGATGTTTCTGTGCTGCTGGCAGAAAGCGTACTTGATGACTGGGAATGAGATGATGTTCTCGGAAACAACAGAACAAAATCAAAATAAATGAACAGCAAGTCTCAAGATCAGTTTTATCCAAATCCAAATTTATATGTAAAAAAGTATGGGGCATATTGACCCCATTAGATATTATTTCTCAAAGCATGCATCAATGTGTTCCTGTGCATCCGGTTTTGTTAGCAGGCTCACTACCACAGCAACGATTATCGCCACGGGAGTTGCGATAAGTATTGGATCAATAACGGTCCAGGTTCCTGTAAGGATGGTATCAACACCAAAAATAGCCTTGCTTATTCCAAGTGGTACTGCTTCTGATTTGTGAACGAATGTGAGCCAGAACAGACTTGCAAAAGTTCCCACAAGCATACTGGCAGTTGCTCCCTGTCTGTTCATACGCTTCCAGAAAAGTGCACCCGCATACATTGGCAAAAATGCTGCTGCACAAAGCCCAAAGAAGATTGCTGTGGCCCTTGCAATGATGCTTATTGGAAGTACATATGCCAGTATTACGCTTGCAATAATGGTAATTGCAATACCCGCACGGGTAATGTTAATGCTCTGTCCGAGTTCTCCTTTCTTTAGATACTGGCGATAAAAGTCATGCCCTATAGCTGTTCCCATGGTATGGAACTGGGAACTTAAGGTTGACATGGCTGCAGCGAGCAATGCAAGCATAAAGAGTATGACAAAAACATCAGGCATGGCACTGTTAATATACTCAGGTATGATCAGATCCATGTTTCCTTTTGCAGCTACAACAGCGATCACGCCTTTTGTCTTCATGAAATAGACGTTTGACAATGCACCTACGGTGAATGCAACTCCTGTCATCATGAGAATGAAAGGTCCGCCAACAAGAACTGCCCTGTTAAGTGCCCGGTTATCTTTTACGGTCATGAATCTCACTGCAAGCTGGGGCTGTGCAAGCACACCAATTCCGACTCCAAGTGTCAGTGTTGAAACAAGTGTCCACCAGATAGGTGAGCCGAATGCTGGCATTGAAGTCCAGCCCAGATGCCCTCCTGCTGCAAGACTTACAGGTACCAGGTCATTCATAGCAGTAAGTGCTGAGTGGGCTGCAGTGATTCCTCCGAGTTTGTCGTATGTCAGGAAAAGTAATGCTGCCATTCCGAAAAACATCAGTGCACCCTGGAGGGCATCGGTGTACATGACTGCAATAAGTCCACCAGTAATAACGTAAGCTGCAACTATAATAGTAAGAATGAAGACTGCCACGTCATAATCTATATTGAGGGTAGTTTCAACAAATCTTGCTCCTCCGATAAGTACGATACCTGCGTAAAGCGGCATGAAAGTACCAATTAAAGCACCTGAAAATCCCTGTATGAATCTGGAGTTGAATCTTCTTCCCAGAAGTTCGGGAAATGTTACTGCTTCGAGTTTTGCACCCATGCGCCTTGTCCTTGAGCCAAAAACCACAAAGGCAATGAAGATACCTACAACTATGGTCATGACAGCCAGCCAGAGTAGTCCCATTCCAAGAGCACCGGCGGCTCCTCCAAATCCGACAATGGCTGAGGTACTTATGAATGTTGCACCATAGGACAATGCAAGGATGTACGGATGGATCTGTCTCCCTGCAACCATATAATCTTCGGTTTCTTTCGTTTTCTTATACCCTATCCATCCAAGATAGAAGATGATCATCATATAGATCAATACAATTACTCCAAGCACCGGTGTACTTACAGCCATTAACACACCTCATCCTGATCATCTTCTTCGTTCCACTTAAGGGTACCATAGATTATGCAACCGATGGCACTGATAAAGCAAAGAATGTATGCTATCCATATCTGGGGATCATCTATACCAAGCATTTTTCTAAATCTCCTCATTATTTGTGGTAAGTAATATAACTATAAATCGTGGCAATTGCTATTCTAAACTACTATTTAAATCTGTTTAGTTGAATTTATGTATATGCCACTTTAGCTTATATGATGGTAGAGATTCGAAAACAGGAAAAAACCAGAGAGCAAATGGACGAAGCCTTCTATGGTTCTAAAGAATTTAGTGTTAATGTGGAATGTGTTGGGTATCACACAGCCAGTTGAATATGTTGAATATGAAGGATGTATCGATTCTGCCGGTGGAACTGTGCTTGGTGATTGGGAATGATACGCAGGGATGTCTTTATCTTATATTTCAGGAGGTCAGAATAAGACCAAATTAGACAAAATCATCTTCAAAGATAGTATTTAACGTAGAATCTGTAAACAACTCTTATTTCGTCTAATTCTTTAGCTTCCACTTGAAAATTGCTTTTATTTTCATTTGCATCATATGTCAGCTCATTGAGATCTTTGAAGACGACCTCGCAGTTTATGTTCTCAGGGAGTTGCGATTTGAAGCTGTCACATTTTGCTATAATTCCATGCAGCATTTTTTCTGTTTCAATTGGCTCAAAGATATTTTCATTTACTGGTGCGTAGACAATTTCTGTTGTCAATTTTTCCCTTCCTTCCAAATTCATCCAGAAACCGTTGACATGTGCACCATCAATCATGTAATCCTTGATCTCGAAACTCTTGCTTATCACATTCTTCAATTTGGAACACCTTTTGCTTTCATTTATATTGATAAGTTAAATTTGTTTTCATGAATTGGTTTCGAACCAAAGTAACAAGCTTACAAACCTGGAGAATATGCCTGGATAAAAAAAGAAATGGTGCTGAAGGTTATTTTCAGCACCTGGTCAAAAGCCGAGTATTTTACTTCTTATTCAATTTCCGTCATAGGAGATGGACGGGGACTTGCCAGGCTTCCTCCCAAATATGCAATGGTACCAAAGATCAAACCGATGAATACCGGGTGGATGAGTGGATTGCCAAAGAGTTGCCAGAGCACCACTGAGCCGAAACTTGCCACCAGGCTGGCAACAAATCCTGTTGCTGTGCCACGTTCCCAGTAAAGTCCGAAAATAAGCGGTATGAAAACGCAGCATGCGATAACGCCCATACTTGCGGACACCAGGGGTACAATCATCTGTGGAACATCCATTGCGAAGAATGCCGAGACTATAATGATGATAACTCCTACTATCCTTGTCATACGGAGCACCACATTATCAGGAGTTGCCGGACGTAGATACTTCAAGATATCTGAAGTCAGAGCGGTTGTTGTGACCAGCACAATAGCACTCATAGTTGACATGGCAGCAGAGATAGCAGCCAGCAGTACGATGCTATCAAATCCACGGGGGAGTAGTGATGTTGCTAAAAATGGTATAAGTCCATCAGGGTTTGCCATGAATGGAGCCAGCTGTTCTGAGCTGAAGACTCCATGAGCCAAAACTCCCAGGGAGAATATACATAAAGCGTAAATGGTGATGGATATTGGTCCATAGATGCCTGCAAAGCGCACTACTCTTTTGTCTTTGGCAGAGAACAACATTATCAGCAGATCGGGTAATGCCAAAAGCCCAAGACTGATGGAAAATGCCATTCCAAAGGTCTTTTGCCATGGGACTGCTGCTCCACTCATACTCAATATGTCAGCTGGAACCATATCCCATATTGCCATTCCGCCACCACTTGAAATAAGTCCTGTGTATAGCAGCACTGCACCTACAAGCATGATAAGCCCCTGCAGGAAACTGATCCATATGATCGCAGGCAGCCCTCCAATCACATAGTAAAGAGCCACGATGACAACAGCTATGAAAAGACCCTGGACATATGTCACTCCCAGCAGGCCCTGGAAAAGATTGGCACAGCCCTTGAAGATGGCAACCAGATATACGGTGTACATTAAAAGCATGATAGCTGCAAGCAGGACCTTACCTTTTTGGGAATCGTATCTGCGCTCCAGCAGCTGTGGAATGGTCTTGGCATCGTACTTTTGGGAGAACACCCATATTTTGGGTGCAATGATGAATGCCAGACAGGCAAATGCTACATGGAAGAAAACTCCCCAGATGACCCATGGGAGGCCAGCAATAAGTCCATAGCCTCCACCACCGAGGAAAGATGCAGCGCTGAAATACGCAGCCATATATGCAATTCCTATCACCGCAGGATGCATCACATTGCGGTCTGATACAGCAAATCCTGAAAAGGTTCCCTGCTTTAGTTTCAGGGAAAGCAAAAGTATCCCAATTACGTATAACACCAAAAGAATATGATTAAGCATGTTCGCGCCTCAATATGAAATAGAATGTGGTGGCCAGCATGATCACGATCGAGATTATAAGATAAATGTAAGGTAAGGGCATTAGGTTCATCTCCTCCTTTCCATGATTTTGTTTTTGTCAATTATTGTTTTTAAGCTGCTACAGATCAATACCAATTGTGACTCCTCCAAAAAAGGATGTATTTATACTATAATGTCCGTTGATGTACAATAACATTTAAAAAGGTTTTTGTTTGGTTTAATTATAGTTGTTCACTTAATATTCATAACTTATTTTTCAGAAACTTATCAATCCATTTTCTTGCGAAACTAATCTTTGATGAACAACTAATAAACGTCTCAGCAATCAGATTTTTCATATGGTCAAGATCTTTCACAAAATTACAAGAAATTATTCTTTTGACGCTCTTCCAGATGAATTCTATTGGATTCAAGTCTGGCGAATATGGAGGTAAATAGACCAATTCGATGTCATTTGCCTGTGCAAAATCCAATGTATCTTTTGCTCGATGTGATCTAAAATTGTCGAGAATGATTACAATTCTTTTTCCTATGTTACTGTTTTTTACAGTTGACAGAAATGAACATACATCTTCTTTGGTTGAATGTTCCTTAAAATTTATAACTGAATTACCATTCAATGCATAAAACCCGAAGGAGTTTGCTTTTAGCCTGGTTGTGTTTTTGAAGATAACAGGTTTATTGAAAGACCATAAACGAACTGTATTTGATGTTGTTTGTGGAGATGATTCATCAAGAAAGCCGATAACGCAACCATCATCGATTAATGGTAAGTTTTTTTTAAACGGTCTTCTGCGTCTTCTGGTCTTCGATGATCATGTGTATAGGGTTTGCCATGATGCATGCCAAACTTTTTCAAGATGACTAATATTTGCTTAATGGTGTATTGAACTTTAAACTCATTATATATGAGTTCCTGAACTGCTTTTGTTGACCAGTCATCACGCTCATGTAACATGGTCTTTAGTTTTTCTTTTTGGTCATTAGTGAGTTTTGAAGGGCAACCTCCTGAAAACCTGGGTTTCAAACCTTTATATCCGTCTTGATTCCACCGTTCTTGCCATTGATATGCAACGGGTTTTGATATCCCTACAAGTTTAGCCGCTTCATTAACTGAAGCACCTTCATAACGGTGTTTAACAAAATACAAACGTTGTAGAACTCTTGTATCTTTCTCTAACGACTTAATATGTTTAAGCAATTCCTCTAATGAAAGATGATGCTCTATCAGAATTTGTTCTGGTTTAGCCATGAAAAATAGTTGTATCTCTTAAGTAATAAATGTTTAGTTAATAACTATAAATGATTTCGTGCTATTATTGGTTGAAAGAGTTTTCTAAACTAGTATTTGATTATTTTTTGGATTTGTAAAAATCCTTATTTGAACAATAAATATAACCTTGATATACATGTCAAAGTTGTGAACTAATAGCTTGAATTTATTTATTTATTTTTTTGCTTGATTTCAGTATTATTTTCCATCGAATCGTCTATAGCAGACGACTCCATCTCCTCTCCCCCCATACCCCCTCACCCCTTTTTTTAACATGAGGCTCTATAATGGATGTTTCCTCCTCCTTCCACTCCATGTAATGCAAATTCAGTACTTCTCGAATTTCCTCATTTTGTTCTTATTGCTACTAATCTACCTTAAATACCCGATCATCAACTGAATCCTTAACTTTCTTCTAAGCTATTTTCCAACAGACAGAACAAATCTATCAAATCTAAATATATCCTCATCAATGGCTACTGATTTGTTTTTGTTATTGTGTAATATTTTTTCAGAATGGCAACAGATAAATATATATATATTTATTTATGTGTTTTATATATACAAATAATTGAAATATGTCTATGATTGTAGAACATTGGCATTAATTCATTTGGATTGTCAAAATTTAAAACATCTAAATAAAGCGGAGGGCAGTATGTTAAAATTTTCGTCAAGTAGTAACAGAATTGTGAACTCAAAGAAAGCCATAGCTGAATGCCTTGAAAGTGCGCTCGTTGATGAAGAGAGCATTGATTGTGATCTTGTGGTAATCTATACCACCATCGGTCATAATCTGAATGATATTATAAGTGAGGCGCATAAGCTCGCTCCAAGTGCACAGGTTGTTGGTTGTACCTGCTCTGGAATTATTGGCAAAGAGGGACCAAATGAAGCAATGAGGTGTCTGGCTATCATGACAATAAAAGGCGGAAATGATGAATTTTCCGTGGTCATTAAAGATAATATAGCAGGTCCCAATTCTTATGAAGTCGGTGCCCAATTGGCTCAAGACCTGAAGAATAAAAATCCAAACGTTAACATGATCCATTTCCTGGCAACAGGTATCGATATTGCTGCCGACAAAGCGTTGGAAGGCATCGAATCCGTTTTTGGCACAGATGTTCCGATATTTGGAGCTACCTCTTCAGATAATATGAAAGCCATAAACAACTTCCAATTCGTTGGCGACCAGATATTTGAAAAAGGTGCATTAGCAATTGGCTTTGCAGACCCTACACTTGAAGTGATCACACAGGCCTCCCACGGTTTTGCAATCGTAGAAATGCCTTTTGAAGTAACACGTTCTGAGTCGAATCGTGTGTTCGAGCTGGATGGACAACCGGCCTGGAAATGTCTGACAGACAATCTCGGACTACCAGAAACAGCACAACTTGCGGATACGATTCCAATTGGAGCACTTGCAGAGGAACTGCCAGAAAGTTTACAGGAAGAATATGGCAATACACACATTCTTCGAGTGATTGCAAAGAAAGGAACGGATGGTAGTATCTATATGCCTGTTGAGTGCCCCGAGGGCACCAAACTCTACCTCACCAAGCGGGATGAGGATCTAATATTTGATGGCCTGGATCAGATGGTCGGGCAGATCGTTGAAAGATGCAACGGCCGTAGACCTGTCGCAGTTTTCCACGCAGACTGTGTCGCAAGAGGAAGGGGTATGTTAAACCGTATCCTTAAGGATGAAATTGTATTCAGGATGCAGCACCCCCTGTGTAACGATGAAGATATACCATGGCTGGGAATGTACGGACTGGGGGAATTTGCAAGATTAGGAGGACGATCCCAATTCCATAATTACACAACAGCCCTGTATGTCATTGTCAAGCGCAACGACTAATGTGATCTTCAGTGTATTCGCACCAGGTACCTCATAACATGAATGAAGATAGTTTGCACTACGATAAACTTGAAGCTAAGTATGGCGAGTTACAGAAAAAAGTAACCCGTTTTTCCGCGATTGAGCAGCAGCTTGTCAATACAGGAGATCTCCTTGATCGCGAGCTTAGTCGCTTTAAGTCGATCCAGGGCTACAACGAGAAAGCCATTAGGACTAAAGATATGCACGAGCTTTCCTCGATAACAGTAGAGTCCATAGTTGAAGTTTTTGAGGTTGAATGCGGTGCGCTCTTCACTTATGATACGACTAATAATCGCTTAACTCTCGTGGAGAATTACGGTTTTGAGGAGAAACACCCATTGGTCATGGAATGGATAGTTTCTGATGAAATTGTGAACTCAAAAGACAGTGTTTTTATCGAATTTTCCGCCCCATCAAATCCCTGGGGATCGCTGGGATTGTGTCAGGTAATTTACGCTCCTTATTACAAGGATGGAGATCTGCATGGATTTGTTCTAGGAGGACGATCTGCAGAAAAGAAGGATTATTATGACGAAATAAGTGAAGAGATCAGAATATCTTTCATGGTATTTGTCCAACAGGTGAGTGCATTAATGCACAATCTTGAGTCACAGAGAATTATTCAACAGCATGTATCAGAAGTGACAAGTATCAACAAATCTCTGAAAAAAGAGATTAAACAACGTGAGCTGGCAGAAGAACGCATAAGAAAGATGAACGACTGTTTCTTAAGCTTTGGGACTGATCCATTGAAGAACATCAATCACCTTACTGCTCTTTTCGGAGAACTGATGGGAGCTACCTTTGCACTCTACAATCGATTAGATGAGGGTTTGCTTCATTCATGGGGACAGTGGAACACACCTACTGACTATAATCCCTTGGATGAACCAGAAGGACATCTTTGCTATGACGTGATACGGTGTGCAAATGATCGTTTGATGGTGGTCAGGGACCTTTCCGAAACAGCATATGCACACACAGACCAAAATGTGGTCCTATATGCGTTAAAGACCTATATGGGAATAGGAGTTAAGCTTGAGAAAAATTGCGTTGGATCCCTGTGCTGTGTTTTTCAACACGATTTTATACCCTCTAAAGAAGACAGATAGATTATAGGGGTCATTGCTACGGCAATAGCTGTAGAGGAAAAACGTAAGTGGGTTCAAGAGGCATTGCTGGACTCTGAGAACAAGCACCGTATGATCTTTGAACATTCTCCAGTAGGAATTTTCCATTATGATCTGAATGGAATTGTCACCCATTGCAATAATAGCTTTGCAAATATCATTGGACCAGCTGTAGAAAAAATAATCGGTTTTAATATGCTGATGTCCCCTGAAAATCCTCAAATGATAGAGCTTGTAAAAAAAACACTTTCAGGAGAAACAGGATATTTTGAAGGTGAGTATAAATCTGTCCTCAGCGATAGAACTACAGTTATTAAAGCTGAAGCTAACCCTGTTTTTTCGAATGACAGAGCTGTGGTGGGAGGCATCTGTGTTGTGGAAGATGTTACCAAACAAAAAAAGACAGAACTGTCTCTTAAAAGTCGCGATGCGATACTCGAAGGAATTAGTTTCGCAGCTGAAAAGTTACTGGGCCCATGCCCTTTAGATGATACCATACAAGTAGTTCTTGAGAGATTGGGAAAGGCAACAGATGTTGATCACGCATACATTTTTAAAAACATGATCGATGAAGATGGCATACTTCGGGCATACAAGACCAATAAATGGGAGAGCCTTGGAATCAATTCTCAGATCGAGTACCCTGAACCCCATAAATTATCATACATAGATGATGGTTGTGAACGCTGGGTAAAAGCTTTGAGGGCTGGAGATGTGATTTCCGGATCTGTTCAGGAGTTACCCGAAGTTGAACACGCTTTCCTTAAGTCCTATAAAGCATTATCCATCGCAGCAGTGCCAATACACGTGGAAGGAAATTGGTGGGGATTCATTGGTTTCGATGATTGTAAGAATAAAAGAGAATGGTTTGTCGTAGAAAAGGATGCTCTCAAAGCGGCGGCTGATACAATTGGCGCAGCCATCCAACGCAAGCAAGCAGAGAAAGCGTTACAGGAAAACGAGGAAAAATTGAAGACCATACTGTCATCCATCCAGACAGGAGTTCTTATTATCGATGCAGAAACACATGTTATCGTTGACATAAATCCTTCAGCAGTTCAAAGTATTGGTGGTTTAAAAGAGGAAATCGTTGGCAAAGTATGCCACAACTTTATCTGTAAGGCTGAGAAGGGAAGCTGTCCGATCACTGACCTCAAAGATACCATAAACAAATCAGAACACGTGCTCATAAATGTAAGAGGAGAAGAGATTCCCATCCTCAAAAATGTAACTTCTGTAAATCTTGATGGGCGAATACACCTGATTGAGAGTTTTATTGATATCACAGAACGTAAAAAAGCAGAAGAAGTTCAGAAAAAAGATACCTTATTAAAAGAGATACATCACCGGGTGAAAAATAACCTCCAGGTCATTTCCAGTCTGCTCAACCTTCAATCCAGGAATTTCACTGACGAAAAGGTAATTGCTGCCTTCATGGAGAGTCAGACCCGTGTCAGATCAATGGCTATTGCCCACCAGAAGTTGTACCAATCAAAAGATCTGGCAAGCATAGACGTTGGTGATTACATTAAAAATCTGGCGACCTATCTGTTCCAGACATATAAAGTAGGCAATAGTGCTATCAAACTGAAACTGGACGTTGATGACGTTTACATGGGTATAGAAAAAACAATTCCTCTTGGATTGATTATCAATGAACTTGTTTCAAATTCCTTAAAGTATGCTTATCAGACAGAAGAAGAAGGTGACATAGATATCGAATTCCATCTTGAGAATAAGATGTTTACACTCATTGTCAGCGACATTGGGATAGGCATTCCTGAAGACATGGATTATAGCAATTCACATTCATTAGGTTTGCAACTGGTAACAACACTTGTGAAACAAATTCATGGGAATATAGAGCTTGATCGAAGCAATGGGACAAAATTTGTGATTACCTTTAAAGAATGATTGGATAAGGGGAATTAAATGACTAAATCAAAAATATTGATTGTAGAGGATGAACTTATTACAGCTCTGGACATGAAGAACAGGCTGGAAGATTTCGGATATTTAGTTCCTTTTACCGTTGCGTCTGGGGAAGAAGCTATCGAAAAAGTGGAAGAGATTTGTCCTGATTTGGTGCTGATGGATGTTATGCTGGAAGGGGATATGGACGGTATTCAAGCAGCTGAACAGATACATGCACGATTTGACATTCCAGTTGTGTATCTTACCGCTTATGCCGATGACAATACTTTGCAGCGAGCAAAGATAACAGAACCTTTTGGTTACATACTCAAGCCTTTTGAAGAAAAGGAATTATTCACCAGTATAGAGATAGCCCTTTACAAACATAAAATGGAGATCAAATTGAAAGAAAGGGAAGAAAAGTATTCTGCCCTTGTCGAAAATGGAAATGATGGAATTATTATTATCCAGGATTTCATGATTAAATATGCAAACCAGAAAATGCTGGATATGACCAATTATTCGTTTGATGAAGCAAATGAGCTTCCTTTAATGAATTTAATTTCACCTGAGCATATAGATCTTGTAAAAAAGAGATATGTAAAGAGACTGAGAGGAGAAGCCATTCAATCAGGCTATGAGGTCGATATCGTATCAAAGGATGGAAATAAGATACCGGTTGAGATTAGTGCATCTACCATCCATTACAAAGGCAAACCAGCAGATATGGCAATCATAAGAGATATTTCAGAAAGAAAAAAAGTAAATGCTGCTTTGATGGAATCAGAAAAAAAATATCGTGAGTTAACTGAAAATATTTCTGAATTGGTATACTGCATGAATCCTGGAACCTTTGCAGTAACATATATTAATCAAGCTGTTGAGGACATTTTTGGATATACTGTTGAAGAATGGTTAAGTAATCCGGATTCATGGGAGAGTTCCATTTGCCCTGAAGACATAGGAAAAGTCCTTTCAAAATATGAACAAATGAAGGTAATACTGGAAAATGGCGTTATAGAATACCGCATAATAAGAAAGGATGGAACAATACGATGGGTGGAAGATCACGTTTCGTGGTTAGTGGACAGAGAAGCAAATGCTGTTTCAGTGAACGGTATTCTACATGACGTGACTAAACGCAAAGAAGCCGAAATTGCATTAATAAATGCAAAAAATACTGCTGAATCTGCCAATAAAATAAAGAGCGAGTTTATTGCAAATATGAACCATGAATTGAGAACGCCTCTTAATTCCATCATTGGTTTTTCAGATTTTCTTCTTGAGAACAGGATTGGAAGTCTCAATGAAAAACAAAGTAAGTATATAAGTAATGTGTCTAACAGTGGTAAGCATCTTCTCAACGTCATAAACGATATTCTGGATATTTCAAAGATCGAAGCCGGTAAAATGGAGCTTCAGCATAAAAAATTTAGTATCAGGGAAACATTGGATGATGTCGAAGCAATTGTTTCCCTTCTTGCAGAAAAAAAGAACATCTGCCTGAGTACAAGTCTCGAAGCAAATGATCTCTACATCAAAGCTGACAAACTTAAATTGACACAGGTCCTTTTCAATCTTGTATCCAATGCCATAAAGTTTACTGACAATGAAGGATCTGTAGTAGTAGATGTTCAAGACAAAGGAAATTCAGTTTCTTTTCTGATTAGTGACACAGGAATTGGTATTTCAAAGAATCAGTATGAAAAAGTCTTTGAGCCATTTACACAGGTTGATTATTCGACAACTAGACTATATGGAGGTACTGGCCTCGGCCTTACCCTTGTCAAAAAGTTCGTTGAGATGCATGATGGTGAAGTCTGGATAAAAAGTGAATTAGGTGAAGGAACTACGATCGGTTTTAGTATCCCATCCAATATCTAAAAGTAGTTTCCTTTTTTGGCTTTGTAGAAATCCTCAGTTGGACAACACACAATCATCTACTTTATTTTTTTGGAACAACAAACACAAGAAACTTGGTATTAAAATTGTAGTAGATTAACTGAATTTATAGAAAATGATTTCTATAGAGCTGATTTTTCTATGACTGAAACCTGTGACAAAACATTTATATTTCATCAAATAAGTGCATAGGTCAGCATCAATGTATGAATATATGCAATGTTTCACGTTCCCGGATGTGAATCTGTTGTTTGATTTTCTTTTACATATTATCCATTTATCCATTCAAGAGGAATGATATTGACCAGTAAACGCATATTAATGGGTAACGAAGCCATTGCTTTCGGAGCCATCAAAGCCGGTGTCCAGATAGCGAGCGGCTATCCAGGCACACCTTCTACCGAAGTTATGGAGACCATTGCTTCTCATGCAAAAGAGTATGGTATCTATGCCGAATGGGCCACTAATGAGAAAGTAGCGCTTGAGACAGCCGTAGGAGCTGCATATTCAGGTGCCAATGCCATGGTAACTATGAAACAGGTTGGCCTGAACGTAGCTTCTGATCCTCTTATGAGCCTTTCTTACATAGGTGTTAAAGGCTCACTTGTAATTCTTGTTTCAGATGATCCCGGTCCACATTCATCCCAGACCGAACAGGATACCAGGGCCTTTGGTCATTTTGCAAATATACCTGTACTGGATCCTGCAACTCCACAGGAAGCCTATGATATGACAAAACTGGCTTTCAAATTATCACACGAGATGGAAACTCCTGTGATACTCAGGACCACAACCCGTGTATCTCACGGGTGTTCTGATGTACTCATCGAGGACCTATCGCCGGTTTCCAGAGACATGGAAGGATTTGTGAAAGACACAAGATGGACCATTTTCCCAAAACTAACGGCACAGAGACATCCTCTGCTGGAAGAGCTTCAAATAACTATGTCATACCGTTTTTCAGAATACTTCGCAGATGAATCTTTTAACTCAATATCAAAGGGCAGCAGCAAAATAGGAATTGCAGCTTCGGGTGTTTCATATCTTTACGCAAAGGAAGCCATAAGGAATTATCCTGGTACATTTTCAGTATTCAAGGCAGGAACTGTGTATCCTTTCCCTGAAAAGGCAGCCCTTGAATTCCTCAAAGATATCACAGACCTGATAGTTGTCGAGGAACTGGACCCGTATCTTGAGGAGCAGTTCCTGCAATTGGCAGGCAAATATCATCTTAACGTGAATATACATGGAAAGAAAGACGGTTCTTTCCCTGTCAGTGGGGAGTATGATGTTGATGTTGTCATCGATGGTATGAACAGGGTACTGGAAAGTATCAATGATGACATTTCTCCGCTTACTCATTCAGCTCCTGCAATAGAGCAGAATGATATTCCTCCTTTGCCTGTGAGAGCTCCCACATTGTGTGCCGGTTGTATGCACAGGACAGTTTTCTATGCGTTCAAGAAAGCCGCCGCAAAATTACGTTCACAAAAGGGTGTAGAATCCATATTTTCAGGTGATATTGGCTGTTATACACTGGGAAATGCAAAACCTCTTGAAATGGTCAATACCTGTCTCTGTATGGGGGCTGGTATCAGTATCGCCGCCGGTCTGTCCCAGACACAGGAATATAGAGGTACTCAGAAGGCAAAGCAGGTGTCCTTCATAGGTGATTCTACTTTTTTCCACTCAGGAATCGCTGCCGTTATCAGTGCAGTATATAATAATGCTGACATCACCGTTGCAGTTCTTGACAACCGTACCACTGCCATGACAGGACATCAACCCCATCCTGGTATAGGTGTAACAGCTCTTGGTTCTCCTGCAAAGATCATCGACATAGCAGATGTTCTCAAAAGTTGCGGAGTTGGCATGGTCAGAACCATAGAGATAGATTCCCTTGATGAGTGCATGAA